>DATMXW010000148.1:0-28264 GCA_035561295.1 Methanospirillum sp.
GTTATACAACTACCACATATGCAACTCTTGTCTTCTCATTAACCCCGTTCTCATTTTTTACGGTCAGGGTAACGGAAAACTCGCCCGTCATATTATACGTGTGTGAGGGATTGCGCTCAAATGAGTTGGTCTGATCGCCAAATTCCCAGAACCAGCTGGTCACATTTGACTGGGACGGAGTGGTATCATTAAACTGAACAGTATATGGACGGTTTCCTGAATAATTAAGTCCGGGAACTTCAAAATTCACATCTCTCGGCCGGCTCTTCTCTTCTACCTGAAGCTGGTGAGGTTTAGAGTCTGTACTTCCATACCAGTTTCTAACGGTCATATTAATGGTATAATAGCTGGTCGCGTTGTAGGTATGGGTTATCCGGGGCAATACTGTGGATTCCTTCTTTCCATCGCCGAAATCCCAGTCCCAGGTTACTGGCTGACCTAGAGAAGTATCGATAAAGGTTACAGGCTGGCCAACAACCCCCCACCATCCGGGGGATTCGGTAGTGAATTCAGCAAATACAGGACCGCGAATACGGGCAGTGTTACTTGCCGTAGTACTACCATACGCATTCGTTACGGTAAGATTCACCGGATACTGACCTGCATTGGAGTACTGATGTCTCGGACTCTGCTCGACAGAAGCATTTCCGTCACCAAAGGTCCATGCCCACTTCCAGGTATCTCGCTCTGGTCCGGTAGAGGTATCAATAAAGTTTACCCAGTCATACCGGTTTGCTTCAGCAGGATCAATAGTAAAGGAGGCAATAGGGGCTTTCTGAACAGATACATTAATAAGTTGCCTGAAGGTACTGGTAGCTCCATAATAAGGATTACTTACCGTAAGGGTAACATTATGGAATCCTTCGGTGGTAAACAGGTGTGACGGACTCTTGTTTGTTTCATTCACAAGAGCATCATCAAAGTTCCAGTTCCAGTTCGTGATCTCGCTCTGTGGAGCCGAGAGATCAGTAAACAGAGCAACCTTGGTGGTGTTTACCCATACTGGTCCAGAACTGTTGGGAGTAAAGTTCGCAAAAACCGGGCTTCCAACTTCGATCGTTTTGTTGGCAACCTTGGTCAGGCCCGATGTTACATTGGTAGTGGTAAGGCTGACGTTGAAGTTACCCTTCTGCCTGAATGTATGAATAACTGATTGCAGAGTTGATGTCTCTTGATCTCCAAAATTCCAGGTCCTGGAACTGACCGAGCCTATCGGAAGAGAGGTATCGGTGAAATTGACTGAAAGGGGATAATACCCTTTGGTCAGGTTAGCGGTGAAATTAGCCTGTATGCAATCTGATAATGATACATAATAGGTTTGCTTAGCACCCCATTCGTTATTATTACCTGACCTGTACTCAACCTTATAGCTCCCCGGACCTGGATAAGAACGAAGTGGATTTCGAGTATTGTTATCTATAGGATTCTGGCCATTACTGTCGTAGAAGGTCCACCAGAACAGATTTGGATTATCAGTAGAGTTATCTGAAAACTGAACAGACAAGGGGAACGAACCACAAGATGGAGTCCAGGAGATCCCACTCTCTACATGCTCATACACAGTAACAGCCCGGGTTGTAGTATTTGATGCACCACAGGTTGGATTCGTTACCGTCAGACTGATGTTATATGTCCCGTTTCTGCTGAATGTATAATTTGGTTTGATTGCGTAGGAGAACCGGTTCGGCTCAAATTGCCAGAAGTAATTGGCATTGCTGGCGAGTCCTTCTGATGTGGAGGTGAAATTAAACACGGTCGGAGAATTACGGAAGATGGTTGGATCTACCGGCTCATAGGTAAAGTTCGCATACACCCCGGTTACATTTACATGCTGAATCGGAGAGGTATTTGATATGCCAAATGTGGAGTTGAACGTGTGAAGAGTCACATCGTAGATTTTTGGCTGATAGTACGTATGATTGGTCCAGTTTGTTGTGAGGTTTATTGCCTGTGTTCCATCACCAAAGGTCCAGGTCCATTTATCTGCCTGACTTCCAGTTGAATTATCCCTGAAGGTGATATTTACGGGAAAAGCTGCACAATTATAGGGTACTGCAGTTAAGTTCGCGGTCATATTATCATAGACCATCAAAGTTTTATTTGTCAGATTCCAGCCATAGGCTGAGAATGTCTTCAGGGTAATATTGTAGATACCAGGGCTGTAGGTATAATTGGTAATATTATCACTCACATTCAGTGGACTTCCATCAGCCAGATTCCATTCATAGGTGAAGGGTAAGGAAGTGAATGAACTTGAGTTATTGAAGAAATCTACTCGTGCAGGAGTTGAAATCTTTGTAATTTGTGTTTGAGTAGTATTTCGATATATAAAGAAATCAGACACTGGTGGTGGATACATGGTAAATGAGTACGTTCCACTCAGATTTGGTGGGAAGATCAGATCTGATGTCTTGTTAGAAGCGGTTACATTATAGGTGTAACTTTGAGGGTAATACGGAGAGGATCTCGGGAAGGTATGATTTCCCGCACTCGGATAGGTCCATGACTCAGAAGTACTGTCATTAAATTTCCAGACCAGTCCATTAACTTTATCAGGAATACTACTTGTGGTATTCAGAGCATATCCAAATCGCATTTCCCAATTATACGGAGAATAATTAAAGGGATAGCCACGAACCGGCATTGTGGCATTAATTGTATGGCCATAAGTATCGCTACATACATTCCCCCCATTCGACGCAATAACCGATACAAAATACGCCCCAGGGGCCCTGAAGTTATATGCAGAATAATTGAATGGTGATTTGGTTACATTATCCACTGGAGCGATTTCGGAATTCTCACTGGTAAAGTGCCAAGTAAAATTATCTGCAACACTGGTCGGAGTAGTGCCACTACTGATAAAGTAATACTCTCGGGTCACCGGAAAACCGGTAAAATTATCAGATATATTAAAGGTAAAATTATCAGAAACCAGTGATCCCGGAATTGACCCTTGAGCACATTCTATTTGCACATCTCCAGCTAAAACAATCCCGGAGATCCCGATAATCAAAGATAGAACCAACACCACAAAGAATAAACCATTTTCCTTGGTCATTTTTACTCTCCCCACATCTACTCGCCCCCGAAAATCCATACATGAACCCCTCTCCCCACCTGACTGCTCAGAATTATGGAGTTATGCATAGCTATTGCGAAGCACGATATATACAAGATCATATTCTTCACATATTATAAATATTATCATATCTATCTCAATCCAATCAGCAACAGACCCTTACATTCGATACCAGATCAGAGAACCTATCTTCCCGTGAGTCCTACGTAATAGGTATGGCAGAACCTACCAGGGTCCAGTTGTCCACCTCAAAAGGGGATATCCTGATAGAACTCTATGAAGACCGGCCAATTACAGCAGGGAACTTCAAAAAATTAGTATCTGAAGGCTATTACGATGGAATTGTATTCCACCGGGTAATCGACGGGTTCATGATCCAGGGCGGGTGTCCGAAAGGGACAGGAACCGGAGGTCCGGGTTACACTATCAAGGATGAGTTTGGAAAGCAGAACCAGAACAACAGGGGAACAATCTCAATGGCAAATGCCGGACCAAACACCGGGGGAAGCCAGTTCTTCATCAATCTGGTCAACAACAACTTCCTGGACACGAAGCATGCTGTCTTTGGAAAAGTCACCGGTGGGATGAATGTTGTTGATGCTATTGCGAAGGTCAAGAAAGACCGAAACGACCGTCCCAAAGAGGATGTCGTCATCGTGAAAGCAACAATTGTAGAGTAAAAAAAGTAAGAACCGATTTACTCGGTACTTGTTTCAGTCTTTTTTTCCGGCATTTTGTATGTCTCGATGTATTTGACCTCATCGATACCATCAACAAGATCAAAGATTGCAGATGTTACATACGGGCTGCTGGTAAGCCATCTCTTACTGTAGTGATAGATACCGACGGGGAGATCAACCAGAACAGCTTTATCCTGAATGGTAATTTCAGTCTCAATCCCGGTGTAGATCTCTATGATACCCTTCACCTGCTCTTGAGCACTCTCGACAAACTCTTCTATACGATAGTTGTATGTCAGAGACTGCCCGGCAAGAGGATGGTTAAAATCAACAAGAACCCGGTTCCCGATCATCTTAACAACCATCCCTTCACCGACATTTGGAATAGAAACACGCACTCCGACAGTTGGTTTCTCTTTAAAGATCTTCTTTTCGTATGAGCGGATGCGCTCCTGCTCACGTTCGCCAAAGGCCTTCTCTGCCGGAATCTCAATAGTCTCCTCAAACCCGGCTTCCTTGCCGATGATGGCTTCATCAAGGCCAAGCAGTACCTGCTGTTTGCCGGCGCAGACGACTATCGGTTCGTATTTTTTGTTCTCGTCGAAAATTCCGGCTTCCTGAGCATCAGCCTTGCTGGTCGTGTCAAAGACAGTTCCATAGCCACGGGCTGTATAACTCAGTCTGATAAAGTCTCCTTCCTTGACAGGCATTCTTGATTCTTTTATTAAATGGGGAGCCATATAGATAAAGAGTAGGATAATGCTGGAGATAGAGATAAAAGTCAGGATCTCTGAAATCACACAGGTCAGAGATAGAATCATTGCTGGAGGAGGAATTCTATCAGAAATCCTCACCGAACATGACACGTATTACAATGCACCTCATCGTGATTTCGGGGTAACCGATGAGGCCTTACGGTTGAGAAGAACAGAGAAGAAAACTACAGTAACCTATAAGGGACCTAAGAATACGATCCTGGGATCCAAAGTCAGGGATGAGCTGAATCTGGACATTCATGATGCAGATACCTTTGTGAATATCATCAGACATCTGAGTTTCTTTCCGGTTGCTGATGTCATAAAAGAGCGGGAGTACTATCAGTACGGAGATTTTACTATCTCGCTTGATCAGGTCAAAGATCTGGGCCAGTTCATCGAGATCGAACTCATCACCGAGAACGATGCAGAAAATGCAGCAATACGAGTAGATAAAATAGCGAAAGAGATAGGAGTTGTCGGGGAACGAATCACTTCATCCTATCTTGAACTTCTTCTGATCAGACAGTCAGGAGTTTAATCTCAATCTCTTTTACATCATCGCCAAAGTGGATCATAGCACAGTTACCAACTGCTGCCGGTCCCGGGTTGACGACCTTCATTCCTTCTGCTTCATAGATGCCACGCTGTTCATGGACATGCGCACAGCAGATGAGATCAAACTGATCTGCATACTTTCTGACGCTCACTGAACCCACATGGTTTCCACCAATCTCATCAAGGATACCTTGAGGTGGTGCATGTGATATCAGAACATGATGAACTGCTTTCTCCATCCGTGAAACGGGAACCTTCAGCAGATCATCAATCTGTTTGTCAGTCAACTCAAAGGGTGTCCCAAAAGGAGTCGGATTAGATCCACCAATACCAACCAGGGAGATTTTTCCAATGTTCATCGTCGATCCGTGAAGATTCACACTGCTGGACCGCTCAAGGGCATCTACAACCTCCTTAGGATCGCAGTTACCGGGGACCGAGAAACTGGGGACATCGATGCGGGAAAAACAGGTGTCCACATCTTTGGAGGTCCCCATATTAGTGATATCCCCTGCGATGAACACGACATCTGGAGCGAGTTCCATAAAGGACTCGATCATTCCGTATTCACCATGCAGATCTGCAAGCAGGAGCGCTTTCAACATAAGTACTAATGTGAAACAGTTCTAAAAAATCTTAACTCAGGTTTGTTCCATGAACCCGTCACTCTGCCCGTCAAAGCGAGGGACCCCAGGGCCACCATCGCATCAGGAATGACCTGACTGGACTGGGTCCCTGCAAGAGGGGTTCCGGGTAGGGGGATGAACCGGTGAGCATGAATATAACCTCGCCTGCAAACCTCCCTAACAAGTCGTATCGTCTCTGCCTGCTCTTCTTCAGTCTCATCAGGGAACCCAAGAATCACATCTACAATAGGGGTTAAACCCCCGTCAACACAGTAGTCAATTGCGTTGTACACATCATCTGAAGTGTGTCCACGATGAAGTCTGGAGAGTACATCATCACATCCAGACTGCGCACCAATATGCAGTCTGGTATTGTCACAAAACCGGGTAATGAGGCTGACCGACTCAGCCGTCACAAATTCCGGCCGAATTTCACTGGGAAATGTTCCAAAATAAATTTCACGGTTCAATTCGTTCTTTAATGTTTTGAGCAGCCGTTCTACCTTCTCCAGCCGTGGAGTCCGTCCATTCGATCCATAGGCAAGCGCATTCGGCGTCACCAGTCTTATCTGACCATAACTCTGCGCAAGGGTTTTAACGGAGTCAAGACTCCGGTGCCGCATCTGATGACCAAAAATACAGGGAGTCTGACAATATGCACAGCCGAACGGGCATCCGCGTGTGATCTCAATATAGCCTTTGTATTCAGTGAAGGAAGGATATCCATCGGGGAGAACAGTATGATCAACCGGGGTATACCTCTCCCCCGTTGCAACTCCCGGAGGAGGAGGATTCCCGGTCTCAATAGCATGCAGCAGTCGGGGAACAGTAAATTCTCCTTCCCCGACAACAACATAGTCTGCAAACCCGGTGAGATCCTGATACAGCGCAGTTGCATGTGGCCCCCCGGCAATGGTGATGCAAGGAGCAGATCTCATCTCATCCAATAGGGCAGGAGCCTGGATTGAGTTTAAACTATACAGAGTAACATCTGACTCGGGTTTTTTTACCTCATTCAGAAGATACCCGTGCTGCTGACAGGCCGCATAGAGTGTAGCAAAGCTGTTTCGTTGTGATGAGATAACGCGCCAGTTTACCCGCATATACCCTCTTCCTATCTCATCAGATTAGAACCATAGTCTTGTAACCAGACTGATGCGCAGTTGCCAATATGTGGAATCACCAGAGATCAGATCCGTTGCCGCATCTTCACTGACCGTTCAGCGATCTGATAGGTTTTGCCATCATAATACTCAGCATACACCCGTACCAGATCTTCACCCGCCGTCCCCTGAATAACTGCTTCACTCAGAACCTCAGGTCGTAATGCAATACGGGAGATCGTCCCATCGCTCTTTTTAATCATGATCCAGGTATCCCTCACCATCTTCTGCCCCTTCCCTCCTGAAAACAGGACAGTAATCGTTTTGTCAGTCTGATCCTTCTCATTGATCTGTGCAGATACTTCAGTCTCAACAGAGGGAGCAGGGTACGAAGGAAGATCTTGCAGTTTTGTCGAAGCTGATGACGATTCAGGTGACGAAAAAGCCGTCGGCTGTTGTACCTGAGCCGACCCGGGTGCAGAACCCTGATTCCCGGTGCATCCCGACAACAAGACCAGACAAAAAATTAGGAGTGCCAAAGAGACATATACTCGCATACAAGATACTCTGGCTGGCCGAATCATAAGATTTCCCATACGGTAATATGGGGTCAACCGCCCCGAAATTTGTGTATATTCTTTTTTAGAACACATTCGCTTCTGTGTAGACCATAACCGAGTCACGAAGAATCTCATATGGCTTTGTGGCACGGGAGTGTGCTGACATTCGCATTTTAATCACTTCAATTGCCAGATGGATGTCAGAAACTTCGTCACCCCGGGCATATCTGAGAAGTATCACTGCATCACTCAGATATTCAATCAGGTTATATCTGCTTGAGAAGGGATTTGCCTTATCAGCTTCACTGGTCAGAAGAGAGGTACAATTGAGGTCCCTCAGTCGCTCAAGAAACCGCATTAATTCTCGTCTGCGTGTTGCATCATCATCAAAGAGATCCTCAAAGAGAGAGATCGGATCAATTACCACCCGGTGTGCGCCCTTTCTCCGAATCAATTCTGGCAGTTCGTTCTTCACACTGTTAATAGCCAGATTAAAATCAGAAGGATCCAAGTTGATGATGTTGAGTGAATCGTTCAGATATGGGGCGATATCCCAACCCTTTGCCTCCATATAAAATTTGATCCGATCAGTACGCTCTTCAAGGGTGATGTATATGACACGTTCCCCATGCTGCAGGCCTGCCCAGAGAAAATACAGAGCAAAATTCGTTTTACCAGTGCCGTATGAACCAATAACAGAGGCGACCGTTCCAGGAATGAGGCCTCCGGAGAGCATCTCATCAAGGCCCTTAATACCGAAGGAGATCCGTTCATCCGTCATATAACCACTCTGATATTGCTCACTTCAAATCCACGTCCTGCAGTGATCTTCACAGCAAACTTAACCAGCTCCCGATCTTCCAGATGGATCATCACACCTCTGAACTTCTCAATATACAGAATGCGCTGACGTTTGGCTGTAGCTGACTCTTCCCACTTAAAATTAACTACCGCATCCACCGCATCTGCAACCTCTATTTCCTGCCACTGATTCAATATTCCTTTTGTCAGGATAAGATAGAAGGTAGTGTTCCATTTTTTTGAAACGCGCTGGAGACCACGGAGAAAGGCAGTGAGATCAGGCCAGGAATTATTCGCAATATGCTGAGTCGCAATCTCGGTTAGAGAATCCAGGATGACAAGACTCTCCCGTGGTATCTCCATCAGCGTGTAAGAGAGAGTAGTAATAATGTTATCATGCAGCTTCCTGCGTGCCTCCATCCGTTCAATGATATCATCGTACTCAGAGTACCATCCTATCGGAACAAGACTTGAATCAAAATAGATATCAGAGAGATCATCAAATTTGATGGCTCCAAGATTGATCAACAGATCCGGATGAAAAGACTGGCTAATCTCATCAAGGATATCTGCTTTCATCTTGGTAACGGTAACATATCTGATCTCTGCAGGAAGAAGAAGATGAGAATCAGTCTGCTCCTTCATCTTCATTAACGAGAGGTTAATTAAAGAGGTATAGACAAACTCGTTCTTTCCAGAACCGATATCCCCCTTAAGAAGAATTACTGAACCAGGAGGTACACCTCCTGCAAAGACCGGGTCGAGAGTCGAAAGCCCAGTGGGCATCCGTATTTTTAGCTCATTAAGCATCCTGTCTCCTAAGGCTGGATATTACTTTTTTATGATAATACCTATAGCGATTTAATAAATTCCCTTCGTTTTCTCAGGATAATCGTCCCGAATACGAGAAAATCATGAGTGGGTCTTGTGTAAGGGCACTTTATTCAAATCATCAGATTATGTGCATCATTGCATTTGATCTCTTCTGTATGCCCTTCCATATTTATCTGATGATAACATATTTCTGTATGATTAATGCGAAATAGTATATTCACGGCATCTGATCTCCACAAGAACAGATCTGGGAGCGATGAAGATGAACAGAAGAGGTTGGAATGAGTCCTGACAACTCAGGTGATGCGAAGAAGAGGCGGACCATCACCATCAGGGTGCCCCATATCTCTTTTGGTAAGAAAAAAAATAATGAAGAGAACACGGTTGATCACCCGAAGAAGAAAAACCAGAACAGCATAGTTCCGAAGATTCAGATCGATTCACCATTAAAAGTGTTTGATCTGACTCCAAGTGATAAGGGCGGAAAAATTATTCGCCTGCCAAAAACCCAGGTTCAAAAGAAGTCCGATATAACAAAGGTAAGCGAAGGGGAACTCAAGGCATCACTGGGATCTGAAGTTGAGAGCAGAGATCTGAATTTTTCTAAAAAACTCATCCATAAATTTTCACTTACCCGGAAATCCGGTATCGAGGAGTATTCATTTGAGAAGCATGGATCCCTTGTAGATGTGGATCTCCAGCAGCCATATGAACTTCTGAGAGAATACTGGGTTGAACCAGGTCGTGCCCTGGTGTATATCGCCCTCAATACAAGAACGAGACTTCGTGAATACCTCTTATTCGAACCAGCATTATCACCTTTTGAATATGAGATGCTTGAGCGTCTCCATGAAGATCTCAGGGATGTTCTTATCCTGACTGATGAAGATCTTGGGCTTGATCGTCGGTATCTTCTGATATCCAAGGTCATGTATCTCCTGAACTATTACGGAGTGACCGTAACCATGAATTCACTCTTTAGAATAGAGTACTACCTGGTGAGAAATTATCTTGGATGGGGAAGAATTAACGCCCTTATGCTGGATCCCTGGATCGAGGATATTTCCTGTGATGGAGATAATATCCCGGTCTTTCTCTTCCACCGTAAAGAGCAAAATATTAAGACAAATATACAGTTTGAGACCGACGCTCTGATCTCTCTCGCTATCACCCTGGCTCAACGATCAGGCAAACATATATCATCAGCCAATCCGCTCATTGATGCCACGCTTCCTGAAGGGTCCCGTCTCCAACTCACCTTTGGAAAAGAAGTGACGTCACGAGGAACCTCATTCACTATACGCAAATTCAGAGAGGAACCATTCACACCCATTGATCTGATGGATCTCAATACATTCAATGCCGAGATGCTGGTCTACTTCTGGATGGCGATTGAGAATAATATGAGCCTTGTCTTTATTGGCGGAACCGCATCAGGGAAGACAACCTCACTCAATGCAGTCTCCTTATTTATTCCCCCTCTCTCTAAGGTCATCTCAATCGAGGATACTCGTGAATTGACCTTATACCATGAGAACTGGATCGCCAGTATCACCAGGGAAACTATTGCTGAGGGAGGAACATCTGTCGACATGTTCATGCTTCTCAGAGCTGCCATGCGTCAACGGCCAGAATATATCCTTGTCGGTGAAGTCAGAGGACATGAAGCTCAAACCCTTTTTCAGGCAATGAACACCGGTCATACTACTTTCTCGACAATGCACGCCGGCAGTGTCGATGCTGCGATTCACCGGCTTGAGAACGAACCTCTGAATGTGCCCAGAAACATGCTCCAGGCACTCAATGTGATAAGCATTCAAAAACAGATCCAGATTGGTACAGATAGGGTCAGAAGATGTGATGAGATCGTGGAGATCGCGGGAATTGATCCATCAACCGGCAATATCATGGTCAATACTGTTTTTGAGTATGATCCTCTAGCTGATATCTATCGGTATACCGGCAGGTCCCAGGCCCTTGGTGATATTGCTACCCTCCACGGATGGAGCAGAGAGGCTCTCCTTGAGGAGATGGATATCCGCAAACAAGTCATCACGGCATTAAAAGAACAGGATATCCGTGATTATGTGAGATTCAGTAAGGTCATTCAGACGTATTATATTGATAAAGATCATGTAGTAAAAAATATTGAAGACCTGAGTGGACTTGCCTCATGAACCGAAATACCTTTGTCGGTCAGTGGATTTCACGCAGGCCGGCACGGTACTCACGACTCAGACAAGATCTCACGTCAATCAGGGCCGGGACAACAGTTGAACAATATGTCAGCAAAGCCTTTATTGTAGCATTTTTTTCCGGAGTCATCCTGGGGATCGGAGGAACATTTGTATCGATGTTCCTGTTTTCCACTAACCTGGCTATAAAGCCTGAACTCTACAACGTCCTGAATATTAATTTGAATCTACAGGATTCGGGTTTTCCAATAGCACTCTCAGTTCAGGCTATCATATCCATTTTCCTCTTCATTATCGGAGGAGTAGCAGGATTTCAGCTTGTCCTCATCTATCCGGTTATTGAGAAAAAAACCCGTGAAACTAAGATCAATATGGGTCTGCATAATGCAGTAGCCTACATGTTTGCAATGCGACGGGGGGGAGCTGAAATCCTAACCATATTGCGATCATTATCTGAGATGTCTGCGGTATATGGAGAGGTTGCATATGAGTTCAGACAAGTGGTTCGGGATGCAGACTTTTTTGGATATGATGTGGTCAATGCTCTGAGACACCTGAGTGAGACCTCTCCTTCGGCAAAACTTCGGGATTTTCTTCAGGATATGCTCTCTACGGTAGAGAGCGGGGGTGATCTGGGTCAGTTTCTTCAGGACAGAGTCAGACTACTTCAGGAAGAGGTTAAATTCGAGCAGAAAGAATTTCTCCAGTTCCTTGGCATGGTTGCCGAGATCTATGTAACCGTGTTTATCGCAGGACCACTCTTCCTCATTGTAATCATGGTGGTCATGGGAATGATGGGATCTTCAGCGATCTTTGAACTGACCATGATCGGATATGTGGTTCTTCCTATAGGATCTCTTATCTTCATCCTGATGATCGATACCATTTCAATTAAAGACGAAACTGCAGTAAAATACGTGAAGGCACGCTGGCTGAATCAGTACTCAGATGTCAGAGTCAGAGAGGTAACCGGAGAAGAGAAACTTTTCGCTGCACTGGGTCGATTTGACAAATTGCGTGCAATTAAACACTGGATGGCACATCCTTTCAAGGGATTTATCGAGAAGCCCGAACTTTCTTTTTATTTCTCAGTGCCAGCGGCCATAATATATTTTGGTTTTGTTCTGTACATTACCACCTGGTCGTCTTTTGATGACCTTATCACAAAAGTAGATGATCAACTGATGATCGCTTTGCTGATAAGTCTGGTACCGTTTGCTATCTTTTATACCGTCTGGATAAGCAAAATTCGAAATATGGAGGCTCTTATTCCGGATTTTCTGGACAGAATGGCAGGTATAAATGAGGTTGGTCTTAACCTGACACAGTCGATCGCCATTATGTCCCGAGCAAACCTTGGGATCCTGGGTTATGAAATTCAGCATATTCATCGGGATATTCAATGGGGTGCAAACTTTAGCGATGCCCTGGTCAGGTTTGAACTCAGAGTCAGAACCGCTCTTATCGCTCGTACGGTCACCCTCATCACAAAGGCAGCAAAAATGAGCAGTTCAATCGGAGATCTCCTCCGTATCGCAGCTGCAGATGCCAGAATGAGCGAATATTTGAGAAGAGACAGATTGTCAGAGATGTTTGTGTACACCGCGATTGTGTACCTCTCCTTTTTTGTATTCATCTTCGTCATTGGTGTCATCAGCACCCAGTTTCTGGAAAAACTTGCTGAACAGAGCACAGAAGGGCTGTCAATGGCCGGTCCGCTTTCAAATCTTGGAAAAATGTCTCTCTCAACGATAGAACGGCTCCTGTACCATACCTGCCTCGTGCAGGGTCTCTTCTCAGGACTTATCGCCGGAATGATGGGTGAATCCTCAATAAAAGCCGGGGTTAAGCACAGCTGCATCCTGATCATCGCCGCATTAATCGCGTTTAATTTCGCATTCTGATCAACCCTGACAGCATTTGTTTGAAACACTGATCCAGAGGCCAGAATTAGAAGAGAAGCAATTATACCCGCCCGTTTCCGGTATGATAGAGAGATCTGGCTTCCCAGATCATTTCCCTGAAATTGACACCCGGAGTTTCAAGTAATTTTTTCAAAGGGATTGTCGCCCGGTTATCATGAAGTTCATACAGTACTACTGCAATCCACACCCGATGCTGAGATGAACCTGAATGCAGCAGGGAGATCAGGAGGTCCACTACCCCGCTTCCCATAGCAACCAACTCACGAGCTGCATCAGGAGCAGAGGCTGGGTGATCGAGAGCTGCAATGAGAGTTACCATTTTTTTTCGCTGGATATCCGGTTCAGGTATCTGAAGGGGGGGGGCAGATTTTTTTTCTGGAACACCCGGTGCAGTCTTCTGAATGTTCGTAGAAAGACTGGAAAGACGGGTATTCTCTGCATCAAGACGGAGTACCTTCTCAGAAAGAGTTTCTATCTCTCCATTTTTGTCTGCGACCTTCTGATATAGTTCAGAAATTTCCCGGTATAACGCATGAACAGACTCATCCTTCTCACCCTGTATCGTATCCTGCAGATGATTATACTGAGATCGAATACGTTCAAGTTCAGACCTGAGCGATTCATTGTTTGTTGAAAGAATCAGCACCTGTTGTTCACGATGAGTGGTCTGCTCTGCAAGCAGGTTCTCATAGGAGATAACCTGGTTTTTGAGGATGTCGATCTCATCGTGGAGCTTGCGAACTTCCTGCCGATAAAAACCTTCACTCTCCTGAATCTTCATTGCAATCGTATCCCGTTCATGGGTGATCGCGTCAAGACTTGCTGAGAGGGTCTCCACATGGCGACCATACATATCCTTATCTTTTCTCAATGCAGCCTGAACACCGGATAATTCTGACTGCATCGCTGCACGTTCGGTGGTGAATTGGCCAGTAACGGTCTGAAGGGTTCCCCTGAGCTGATCACAATCCATCCTGATATCGCTGATCGTACATACCTGATCCTGAACCAGGATTTCGAGATCCCTAATCTTTACAGATGCCTCTGCAGACTCTTTCTGCCTTGCAGTATCAGCATCATCCAGTTTTTGAGTAAGAACACGAACCTCTTCATCACGGAGATGTATCTCTTCGTTCTTATCACCAAGTAACTCCTCATGCACTCTTCTTTCTTTCTCCAGAAGTGCAGAGGTTTCTTCAATGAGGTTCGTAAGGCGCTCAATTTCAGTAGACGTTATCTTTTGATTAGTCTGAAGCAATTCCTCTAAGGTTACTACCTGATTGGTCAGATCTGCAATACCCTCATTTTTTGCAGCTACGATCTGTTCATGTTCTCCGACAGCAGTGTCAAGGGACTGCTTTAGAGAATCGATATCAATCAAGAGAGAACGACGCTCATCATCAGCCTGTTGTTTACCGATCTCGTGAGCATGGGTGACTTCAGATAACGTATCTTCAAGTTCTCTTATTCGTAAGTCACGTTCCTTCAGTTCACGAATTCGGATCTTTCTTTCGGCTCCGGCCTGATCATGCAGAAGGTCCAGAGTTTTTTTGAACTCTTCATCCCTGATTTCAGCGTTCTCTTGAAAAACGGCGAGTTTTTTACGGCTTTCCAGAAGGTTCTGGTGCAGTGTTGTAATCTCCTGATCCTTCCGGTATATCTCTTCAGCTAATTTTTTCAGGTCAGCCTCGAAGATATCCTGCACCTGAATCAAACGTGTGGAAAATTCCTCCCGATCCCTATCCAGAGTAGTCTGAAGATCTGCAAGACGAACATTCTGATCTTGCGATTCTGCCTCCAGAAGATGAAGAGCTGAATCTTTTTCCTGAATGAGGATAGCGTGTTCACTCTCGGTTACACGAAGATGTTCAGTCTGCGCAAGAATCTGCTCCTCCAGGGATGTTATTCTGACCTGATAGGTCTCCCTGACATCTCTGATTTCGTGTATCAGTGCATTTTTTGCACCTTCAAGTTCACGGACAGCAGCCTCATGCCGTCTTCCGGCCCTTGCGCGCTCATCCTGCTCATGCTTCAGAAAGCCTTGCAGCTCTGTTATCTTATGCTCAAACTGCCGGATGATGACATCAGATTCATGCTCAAGTTTGGTGATTATCCTGGCAAGCTCTTCATTCTTCTTCTGAAGTATAATCAGCTCATTAAGTACTGACTCTGCAAGATCCATCCCTACCCCCCGCAGGGATACACTGCCATACTAATAGAAACGATTACCAGCAGATAAAGGATCAGGTTTAATCCTGGTATCATTTTCCTTTTATGAAACAGGCCAGAACATAAAATCAAAAGATTCAAATCTTAAATCTGGCCATAAACTGCGAAATCTGCTCAGAAATCCCGGCGACCTGATCCACAATCACCCTGAGCTGATGAACTGATGCTGATGTCTCACTGGTTGCATGGGCTGAATCAACCGCTTCCTTCGACGTATCTTTGAGCATCGCAGATACTTCATGCATACTGCTCGCAATCTCTTCAACTGCAGCGGCCTGCTCCTCGTTCATACTGGCAACCTGTTCAATATTACTTGATATCTCTTCCACAGACCCGACCAGTTTTGAGAAAACCTGAAGGGTATCAGAGAGCATCACATTTCCATCTTTCACCGCGGTTGATGTAACAGATACAGCATCAGCTGCATTCTGAGACTTCTTCTGAAGATTCCCGATCATATCAGTAATTTTTTCTGCAGAATTGCGGGATTCAAGGGCAAGTGCTTTCACCTCAGCAGCAACAACCGCAAATCCACGTCCCATCTCCCCAGCACGCGCAGCTTCTATCGCTGCATTCAGAGCAAGAAGATTAGTCTGGCTTGCGATATCGGTAATCAACCTGACAATCTCATTGATCTTCTTCATCTCGACCTGGATTTCTCCAATCAGTTGATCAACGTCTCCTGCGCTCCGGGTTATGACACCCATCCCGGACTCAACTTTTCGTGCAAACTCTGAACCCTCCTGTGAGAGCACGGTTGATTCATGAGCAAGGCGGGAGACTGATTCTGCTTTTTGAGAGACCTCACCAACAGTTACCGAGAGATCTTCCATCGCTCTTAGTACCTGCCTCACCCCGGCATCACTGCGTTCAGTATTAAAAGAGACCGCATCAGAGTTGCGTGCAACCTGCTCTGAACTATTGGCAACTTCCTGAACACTCGCGTTAGCTTCTTCTGAATTTGCAGTCAGTTCCATGATCTGCTGATTAATAGAAGAGAATGCACCAGAAATTTGCAGACCTATTGTATCTAGTGCCGATTTATAAGCAACCCAGTCTCCAGCGATCTTCAGAGTGGGATCGAACTTCGTATTAAAATCATTCTCTGAGAACTGCTGAACTACCCGCATAGATTCAGCGAGGGGAACAGAGAATGAATCAAGCATCTTATTCAGACCTGAAACCATCTCCCTGAATTCTCCCTCATGGTGAGAGATCTCAATCCGCCTTGTAAGGTCACCTGACTGAACAGCCACGGCAGTTGAGATTACATCATTTCGCAGTGAGGACACATTTCTCTGCAGCTCCTGAAAAGACCTGGATATTTGTATATTTTCTGAATCATGTCTTTTAAGAAGATCAGAGACCAGATCAAGCAACCGGTTGGTCCCCTGTATATATTGTTGTACCTTTGGATCCGGGTCTGATACTCTGATTCGTGCAGTATAATTTCCAGAATTTAAACCCGCCATTATTGATTCAAGATCAGATTCAAAGGTCATCCCAATCCCTCCGCAGGAACATGACAGTTATTTGTACAATATCCCCTTAATAGTCTCCGGCTTGTCATACAGAGAAACAAAAAAAAATCATCAGACCCTGAATTGGGGCCCCCATACAGGACATCGAGAACCAGCACTCCGGCATCCCTGATATGGATCACCTCAATTGATAAAATAAAAACAAATATAGTGATCTCTCTCCACTTAACTAATGTAAAATCAATGAGAGGAGGGTTGGATGAAAATTGAGGTCTTGAAGGATATCAAGAACGCAGAAGAAGACTACAAAAAGATGATTTCAGAGGCACAAGAGCGTCGCAAAAGTGCGATCGCCAATGCCGAACTGGAAGCTGATAACCAGGTCCAGAAAGCCCACACAGACGCCGAAGAGTACAAGAAGCAGCGGATTGCTGATGCACGAAGCCAGGCCACGATGCGATACGAGAAGATCGTAAGTGATGGTAAGTCACAAGCAGTAGCTCTTGAGAGCAGGGGACGGCAGAACCTCGCAAAAGCCGTGGATCTGCTCGTTTCACGCTTCAGGGAGCAGCTTAATGTTTCAGCCTAAACAGATGAGCAAACTGCTCATCATTGCGTCAAAAGAGCAACTCGATCCGGTAATTACCGAGCTGTACGATATGAATATCTTCCATATCGACGATTTTGTCGAGAAAGGGGATGAATCATGGGACGGCTTTAAAATCGGTATGCCGATGAAAGGAGCTGACACAATATCTGCAAGCCTTGTGAAGATCCGATCGATAGCCAGCGCTTTTGGTATGGGTGCAACCCCTGATAATGCAGGACCCGCTGCACAGATTAGCCAGCTGAAGCGAAGGATCGAGACCGAACTTCCGGCAATCGCAGAAGAGGTTGAAAAGCTCATCTCCCAGCGATCCAAGCTTGAGACATCAGTAAAAGAACTCGAGCAGAAGATAGAGGCTGCCAGACCCTATGCCGAAGCACCGTTCCCCCTGGAACTCCTTCGTGGATATGAATCTGTCAGCTTTGTTGCAGGTGTGGTAAAAGGACCGGTACAGATCAGTGTACCCCATGAAATCTGGGAGAAAACCCAGAAGAATGGGAACTTCATCATCGTAGCGGTCAGAAGCAGTGACCTTTCTGCGCTTGAGAAGGAGCTGATGGAAGCACAGCTTCAGAAAGTAACTATTCCTGAAGAGACCGGATATGCGCCATCAGTCATAGAGGCGTATGAGCAGAAGATATCAGCACTTGGAAAAGAGATCGAATCTCTGACCTCGCAGATGACTGCAATCCGGGAGAAACATCAGTACTTCCTGTTGTCCTCTGAGGAACTTCTTACCGCAGATATTGAGCAGGCAGAGGCACCACTCAGGTTTGCTACAACCGATCTGGCGTTCGTTGTGGTCGGATGGGTTCCGTCTGAACGGGTCACCAAGATCTATGAGAACCTTGACCGGGTAACTGCAAGCCGGTGTTACGTTTCCGAACTGGAGATTGAGGACTATAATGATGGTCCACCAGTCGAATTCAATAACCCTGAGTTCACCCAGCCAACTCAGCTCTTCGTAGATCTTATGGCACGACCGAAGTATTCTGAGGTAGATCCCTCTCTTCTGATGGCGATTGTTTATCCCATCATGTTTGGGCTAATCCTTGGAGATGTCGGGTATGGTGCCATTTTACTTGCGATGAGTTTGGGTCTTCGGTCCCTGGTTAAAGGGAACGAACAAGGTATGCAGCTGATAAAAATTCTGAGAAACTGCAGTATAAGCAGCATCATCTTTGGTGTCATCTTTTCTGAGTTCTTTGGATTTACTCTGCCATGGGCTCCGCTCTGGTTCTCCCGTCACATCCCAATCGGAGTGCCGGTGGAAGGAGCGGTGCATCATGCGTCTGCAATCCCACAACTTCTGGTTGTGTCGATATGGATTGGGATCCTGCATATTACCCTGGGACGTCTCTGGGGTGCCCAGAACGCCGCACGAATGGACCATGGTCACCACCGATCCCTGAAGATATATGCAAATATCGGATGGATTCTTGTAATGTGGGGGATTATAATCCTGATCTGGTCAAAGTTCCCGATCATTCTGATGCCTGACCTGAGCCAGATGCCAGTTCTGGCTGGCGGCCTGAACATCGCCACCATAGGCGGAGCAATAATGCTCATCCTGGGTCTGGTATTCATTGCACGTGAGAATGTTCTCGATCTGATGGAAGTTCCGACAATCATCAGTCACGTACTCTCTTACACTCGTCTTATCGCGGTAGGTCTCTCGTCTGTTGCAATTGCACTGGTCACCAACTTCATTGCAATCGGTTTGATCATCAATCCACAGCTTGAGAATCTGACCCCGGTAGGCATCGTTCTAATTGTCGTAGGGATAGTGATATTCCTCTTCGGGCATACCCTCAACACAGCTCTGGGTATCCTCGGTGGCGGATTGCACCCCCTTCGTCTGCATTACGTTGAGTTCTTCACCAAGTTTTACCGCGGTGGAGGAAAAAAATACAGTCCTTTTGGTATGATCAGAAACCTTACTGAACAGAACGTACGCACAAAGGAGATTTAAGGAGAATTATACATGGCAGCAGAAGCAGTAGCAGTAGAAGTAGCAGCAGCAGCAGCATCGGCAGCAGGACTTAAAGCAGTAGGAGCAGGCCTTGCAGTCGGCCTTGCAGGAATCGGTTCAGGTCTTGGTGAAATGGGTATCGGAGCAGCAGCAATGGGTGCTGTCGCAGAGAACAAGGACATGTTTGGTCTTGCACTCCTCTTCACCGTGCTTCCGGAAACCATCGTCATCTTTGGTCTTGTAGTCGCACTCCTGCTCATGTTCCAGTGAGTGAGGATAGATTATGGGACTGGATGCAGTCATTGCAGAGATAAAGGAAAAAGGACGGGCTGAAGCGGAAGTTATCAGCAAGGATGCTGACTCGAAAAAGAGTGAGATCCTGAGCGTAGCCCAGCAGAAGAGTGAGTCCATCAAGGGCTCTGCCAGAGAGGAGGTTGAGAAACACGTTTCTCAGATCATCTCCCAAGAAGAAGCTGCCGGACACCTCATTGTCAAACGCCAGATCCTCAATGCACAGAAAGAACTGATGGATGAAGGATACCGGATGGCACTTGAAAAAGTTGCGAATATGCCGGAGTCTTTCCATAAGGAGGCAATTACCTCCCTCCTGCGCAAAGCACAGACTGAAATTCCTAAGGGAACCGTCAGTTGCTCTGCTCGGGATGAGAACGTTCTCAAGGAAGTTCTGAAGGAATCCGCATTTTCCGGATATTCTTTCGGAGCAGCAAAAGGGATCGATGGCGGTGTGATCGTCGAGAGTGCAGACGGACAATTGCAGGTAGATTACAGCTATCGCACGTTCCTTAACCAGGTATGGGAGTCCGGACTAAAGGACGCGTCAGACATACTCTTCACATAGACTCAGGGGGATAAAATATGGTTCAGAACACTGGCGGCCCGGCACCGTACATCTATGTCAGCACCAGGCTGCGGGTGAGGAAGGCCAAGCTGCTTGCCCCTGAAGAGTACCACCGGATGCTCAATATGAGCCTCCCTGAGATCATCAGAATCATCGGAGAGACCGAGTATCAGAAAGAAGTAGACGAGCTGGGAACATCCTTTGAGGGTATCGACCTGATTGAGGTCGCCCTCTCATGGAATCTTGCAAAAGAGTACCAGCGTGTCATCGATCTGGCTCCAGGTTCACTCAAAGAGTTTACCAATGCGTATCTCCGAAGATGGGATATCTATAATGTCCTGACTATCCTCCGCGGTAAAATGCAGGGGATGAAAGAAGGGAAAATTAAAGAGGTACTTATTCCTGCCGGGAGCCTTGATCGGGTAATCCTTGATCGGGTTCTTGGTGAAGAATCGTGTGAGCGGGTAGCAGACGCCCTGAAAGGCTGGAAGATGTACCCGACGATCGCTGCCGAGATATCAGAAGGATGTGCTGTTGGTTCGTTTGCAAAACTTGAAAATGAGTTATACAAACGGCTCTATGCAGATCTTCTCCAGATTGCACGGCGGGGAGTGAAGGGAGGAAGTCAGTTCCTCAAGTTCGTCCAGCTGGAGATAGATGTCAAGAACATCAAGACCCTCTTCAGGATGAGAGCAGACGGATATGCGGAAGAAGTACGTGAATTCTTCATCGCCGGTTCAAGTTTCACACCTGATGAGCTGCAGCAGCTTAACCAGATGAGCAGCAGAAATGAGGTCATTGATGCTCTGCAGGGGCGGATAAAGGCCAAACCTCTGCAGGCAGCACTTGAGGACCTCAGGACTGACAAGTCAGAGCAGGAGGTCGATGCAGAACTGACAAAGACCCAGCTCGACCAGATGGAGCGGCTTTCCAAGATCAATCCGTTCTCTATCCATCCGATTCTGGTGTACCTCGAGAAGAAGAAGTACGAGGTCTTTAACCTGCGGGCTATCGCCCGGGGGAAGGAGTCCAGACTTTCAAGCGATACTATCGCGAAGTACCTGGTGATCTGAAATGGAGATCGCGGTTATCGGGAATAGTGAGTTCATCCTTGGATTCAGACTGGCAGGGGTCACAAAAACCTTCCCTGCTGAATCTGAGGAGAAGGTGGTTGAGCATGTGAACCGTGTGTTAGAAGATGCTTCTATCGGGATTCTCGTGCTCAACAGCAGCGATATGGCAAAGATACCACCGAGGCTCCGCACGACCCTTGAAAACTCCGTTCACCCAACCGTAATCTCTTTGGGAGAACAGGAAGGAGGGCTCTCAATGCGGGAGAGAATTAAACGATCAGTGGGGGTAGATCTGTGGAAGTAAAACGCAATAAGGGTGTTTTAAAGAGGATTGCAGGGCCAGTGGTCACTGCAATCAATCTCGACGCCCACATGTACGATGTGGTAAAGGTCGGGACCGAGAAGCTGATGGGGGAGGTCATCAAAATCAAGGGTGATGATATCATTATCCAGGTTTATGAAGACACCTCCGGTATCAAGCCCGGAGAGCCGGTCGAGAACACCGGACTGTCGCTCTCTGTCGAACTCGGACCCGGTCTGCTTACCAGTATTTACGATGGAATTCAACGTCCTCTCGAAGTACTTGTAGAGAAGATGGGCAGCTTTATCGAGCGTGGTGTCACTGCACCAGGACTTTCCCATGAGAAGAAGTGGGAGTTCGTACCGGTTGTCAAGGCCGGTGACGTCGCAAAGCCGGGAATGATCATTGGAACGGTGCAGGAGACAAACATCGTCCACAAGGTGATGATCCCTCCACGCTCTGCCGGTGGCAAGGTCAAGGAGATCAAGAGCGGCTCTTACACCATTGATGATGTGATTTGCATCCTCGAGAATGGTGAAGAGATCACTATGATGCAGAAATGGCCGGTCCGTGTTCCCCGCCCGGTCACCGAGAAGCTCAACCCGACCATTCCACTCATCACTGGTCTGCGTATTCTCGATGGGCTCTTCCCGGTTGCAAAAGGCGGGACTGCCGCTATTCCCGGACCATTCGGATCAGGAAAGACCGTTACCCAGCAGTCACTCGCAAAGTGGTCTGATGCAGAGATAGTTGTCTACATCGGATGCGGTGAGCGTGGCAATGAGATGACCGAGGTGCTTACCGAGTTCCCTGAACTTGAGGACCCCAAGACCGGCCGGCCACTCATGGAGCGGACGGTGCTCATAGCAAACACCTCAAATATGCCAGTGGCTGCCCGTGAAGCATCGGTGTACACCGGTATCACGATCGCTGAATACTTCAGAGATATGGGATATGATGTCTCCCTGATGGCAGACTCAACATCCCGGTGGGCAGAAGCAATGCGTGAGATCTCCTCACGTCTTGAAGAGATGCCTGGTGAAGAAGGATACCCGGCATACCTTGCAGCACGTCTCTCTGAGTTCTATGAGCGTGCAGGGCTTGTCAACACTCTGAACAAGGACAGCGGATCGATCACCGTTATCGGTGCCGTTTCGCCACCAGGTGGTGACTTCTCTGAGCCGGTTACGCAGAATACCCTGCGTATCGTGAAGTGCTTCTGGGCACTTGACGCAAAGCTCTCCCAGCGTCGTCACTTCCCTGCCATTAACTGGCTAAACTCATACTCTCTGTACCTCGACACGCTTGGGCCGTATTATGACGAGCATGTCTCTCCCGAGTGGAATCCGCTCAGGACATGGGCTATGGAAGTTCTTCAGAAAGAGGCAGAACTCCAGGAGATTGTTCAGCTTGTCGGTTCAGACGCACTGCCTGATGAGCAGCAGGTCACTATCGAAGTAGCCCGTATGCTTCGTGAGATCTTCCTGCAGCAGAATGCATACGATGCGGTTGACACGTATTGCGATATGACCAAGCAGTTTGACATTCTGAAGGCGATCAAGTACTACTCAGACCAGTCAAACGTTGCCCTGAGAGCAGGTGTGATGACCGGACAGATCACTGGCCTGAAGGCTAAGCTGGATCTCCCACAGATCAAGTACATCAAGGACTACAAACCCGAGATGGACAAGATTATGAAGGGTATGGAGACCGAATTCACCACACTCAGAGAGGCGGTTTAGATGAAAGAATATCGGACAATCTCCCAGGTAGCCGGGCCACTGATCTTTGTTGAGAAGACTGAGCCTATCGGGTACCAGGAACTTGTCAACATCGTTCTCTCCGATGGAACAGAGAAACGTGGTCAGGTCCTCGATACCTCTGATGACATCGTTGTCGTTCAGGTCTTTGAGTCTACTACCGGTATCGGAAGGGACAGTGGTGTCAGATTTACCGGTGAGACGATCAAGATGCCGGTGGGCAAGGATATGCTTGGCCGTATCCTCTCTGGTGCAGGAAAGCCAAAAGATGGCGGCCCTGATATCGTGCCAGAGAAACGGCTTGAGATCACCGGTGCTGCAATCAACCCATGGGCACGGGCATCACCTCGCCAGTTTATCCAGACCGGTATCTCTACCATCGATCTGACAAACACCCTTGTTCGTGGTCAGAAACTTCCGATCTTCTCGGGAGCAGGTCTGCCACACAACGAGATTGCTCTTCAGATCGCCCGTCAGGCTAAAGTTCCAGGCTCTGATGAAGAGTTCGCAGTGGTCTTCGCTGCAATGGGTATCACTAAGGAAGAAGAGAACCAGTTTATGGCTGAGTTCGAGCGAACCGGTGCTCTTGAGCACGCAGTCGTCTTCCTGAACCTTGCAGATGATCCGGCTGTCGAGCGTATCATCACTCCACGTCTTGCTCTGACCACCGCAGAATACCTTGCATTCGAACTCGGATACCACGTACTGGTCATTCTGACTGATATGACTAACTACTGTGAAGCACTCCGTCAGATCGGTGCAGCACGTGAAGAAGTGCCAGGTCGCCGTGGATATCCGGGATACATGTACACTGACCTTGCGTCACTGTACGAGCGTGCCGGTATCATCAAGGGGAAGAAGGGTTCTGTAACCCAGCTCTCTATCCTGACGATGCCTGGTGACGATATTACCCACCCCATCCCTGACCTCTCCGGATACATTACCGAAGGGCAGATTGTGGTTAACCGTGATCTTCACCGCAAGGGTATCTACCCGCCGATCAACGTTCTGCCTTCACTCTCCCGTCTGATGAACCTTGGTATCGGGAAAGGATATACCCGTGAGGACCACAAGAAGGTCTCAGACCAGCTCTATGCAGGATATGCAGAAGGTATGGATCTTCGAGGCCTCGTGGCCATCGTCGGAAAGGATGCCCTCTCTGAGAGAGACCGTGGATTCCTTGACTTTGCAGATCAGTTTGAGAAGAGATTTGTACGGCAGGGCAAGGATGAAAACCGGACGATCGAGGACTCACTCGACCTCGGCTGGGATCTCCTCAAGGATATGGCAGAAGAGCAACTCGGCCGTATCGATCGTGAAACGATCCAGAAATATCACCCCAAGTACCGCAAAAAGGCGGAGTGAGCCTCCATGGCAGACATCAAGCCGACCCGATCTGAGTTCATCGATACCAAACGGAAGATCAAACTCTCCCAGAACGGGTATAAGATCCTCAAGATGAAGCGTGATGGGCTGATCATGGAGTTCTTCAAGATTCTGGAACAGGCACGCGATACCCGTGGTGCACTGATGACCAATTATCAGCGTGCCCAGGAGATGATGGCAATCGCCAACACGATCGAAGGGTCTATCGGAGTGAAGGCAGCTGCATTCTCTGTCCGGGAGAATCCGGAGATCACCTTGAAGAGCAAAAACATCATGGGTGTCGTGGTTCCGGATATCGCCTCAACCCAGGTTCGCAAGGGAATCGCGGACCGTGGCTACGGAGTGCTCGGGACAACCCCGGTCATCGATGATACGGCTAAGGCGTTCGAAGAACTGGTCGAAGCAATCATCAAGAGTGCTGAGATCGAGACGACGATGAAGCGGCTCCTCAATGAGATTGAAAGCACCAAACGCCGGGTTAATGCTCTGGAGTTTAAGGTTATTCCCAACCTCATTGCAACCAGGGATTTCATCAAGATGCGTCTTGATGAGATGGAGAGAGAAGAACTCTTCAGGCTCAAAAAGATCAAGGCCAGAACCCAGGCTTAATCTTCCTTTTTTCGATTGTTGCCATCAACAGTCAATTACGACAATTTGATACCCAAACAGGGATATCGGCAGATTGACTGCCTTCTATTATATGATAGAGTATAATATCTGAATCATAGAACACTGCTTTTTACATGTTGCCTCTGGTATAGTAATATTTTCAGAGGCAATTTAAGGATATTTAATTAGAGCCCCCAAATCTGCCTGATTTGAGATTAGGGCATAAATTGACGAGTAATATCGGGACGCTATTCCAATATAATTATGGGAACGATGTTTGCTATGGATCTATGACTTATCGGGGAATAGCGAAGGAGTATAGAGGAGTAATTTTTGCCCCTTTTTCGGAGAGCATATAAAGGCCTTTAGATACAAACCCAACAGATAAAAGATAGTATTAGTGATTTCCAATTAGAACGGAAGCAGGGGAGTGAGAATCTCTCTTCCAGGAACGAGAAGATCTGCATTCTGCATTCTTCCTGAGAAGACTATCGGTGAGTTCGGACTACTTCTGATATTTCCAGCAACTCCGGAACCCCCCACCGCACTTGTTACATGGATCATACCTCTCACACTCTTCATGTTATTACTCTTGGCATTTTTAGCAAACAAGGTGACAGTATATGATCCGGGTCTTGTGTACACATGAACCGGGTTTTGAATCCTGGCCATCTGACCGTCTCCAAAGTTCCATGACCACTGGTTAGGATTTCCGCTTGAGGTGTCGGTGAATTGGACAACAAATGGTGATGAACCGCTTGTACTATTTGCGATGAAACTTACCAGCACGACACCGGATGTGGGGGCCCCCTCCAGCCTGATGGTGTGGTTTGATTGAACATCAGCAAATGAGTACCGCTTATTAGCTGGCATGGTAACCTGCCTGGAATCAACCGTAAGATTGGATAAACCAGCCCCTGCTTTTGGCTGCAAAGTAAATTCTATGGTGTCCCCGGTTCTGACGGTGATCAATCCTGCTGGTTTTATTGTTGCATACTCATTTGAAGTGGCATTTATTACATATGATGCAGAGAGATTGCCAACCCGGAATGCTTGTTCTTTAGTTCCTTTCAGACCGGTCGTGGTGTTTGTCACTACAATATCAAAGGTGCCTGTGGACAACGAGGCGACTGAAAGGTTATTGAGGCGTAAATCAGTACCACTAAATATTGCGGGTAGAGAGAGTGCAGAGACTCCGCCTTTCATGAAATCAATCTTATCAGAACCTCCAAAATACTGACCGGTTATGGTAAAGACCGGGATTGTTGCCCCTTCACTGGCTGATGACGGACTTACACTGTCCACTACCGGCGCTTTGGGTGCAGGTCCGGTGACTGTGAAAGACTTTGCAAGAATGCCAGAACGACCACCCGGATTTGTCACCCACACGTCATAAACACCGAGGTGGGCTGTAGTGAGATTGAGTTCTTTCACCTGTAGTACCTGTCCAGTATTCACTATACTTGAGGTCAGATTGGGATACCCTGCAAGAGTGAAGAGGACCGATGCCTGATCCTCGATGTGTGTCCCGGTGATGGTAATATCTCTCCTGATAGTGCCCTGTTCCCCATGATCCGGATGCACACCGGTTATTTCAGGTGTATACCCACCAACAGGTGAGAATGTGGCAGATAAGGAATGATTCTGCCTGATATTGGTGAAGGTCCATGAGGATTGCGGTCCCTGGGATGTTCCATCTACCAGAAGATCACTAGTAATGTACCCGCTTAGGGGAGTTAAGGTAAATCTCTGGGTTGCTCCCTGTGGATAGGTCTGACTGCCATTTGGAGAGATAGTGCCTCCAGTCCCAGCTGTTGCTGATATCGTCCAGTTCTGTTCAGAGACTGTGATATAATTGCGTTCGGTTTTAATGGTGGAACTGGCAGAATTCTTTACAGTGAGTGAAACAGTATACACGCCACTCCGGGTATACGTATGATGCGGGCTCTTTTCAGAAGAGAAGGTTCCGTCACCAAATCGCCAGAACCAGTTTGAAGGATTGCCAAAACTATTATCAGTAAAGTTCACGGTCAGGGGTGGTCTTCCTGCGGTTGGAGAGCCGGTAAATCCGGCAATCAGACCTATTGCAGTGGAGGTGACTGAAATAGTGTGGTTCGCTGTAATATTTGTAAAGGTATAACTCCGGATCGGACCCTGTGGAACACCATCTATACTAACGTTCTTTAGTTGATAGTTCGCTGATGGCCATATTGTAAAAGTCTTCTCTCCTCCGCTCGAGACCTCAACAATTCCTGATGGCTTGATAACCGATCCAGCATCTGATGATGCGTTGATCACATATTTTGCTGGTGGCGATGGAATTCTGAATAATGCACGTATTGAGTGATTGGTTGTCACATTGCTGAAGGTATATGAGGACAACACACCCTGATCACGGTCATCTATTATGACAGTACTTATCTCATACCCGAAGGCAGGCGTGATAATGAACGTTTGAGAGGTTCCCTCTAGAACATTCACCATACCTGAAGGGCTGATACTACCACCAGAACCGGCGGTGGAATTGATGAGATAATAATTCTGTGGTAAGGTGGAGGTAATAAAACTCTGAACGCTTCCATTGGAGGTTCCACCGCTATTGGATGCAAATGCGGAGTAATAATAGGTACTTCCAGGGTTCAGACCACTAGCGGTTGCATTGAACTGACCAACTGAACTCTTACTCACCGATGTGGTATTCATTAGAACGCCACCAGGACTCGTCCTGTACCCAAACCACACACTGCAGTTGCCACTTCCGATACTGGTCAGGTTACCGTTCAGGACTGCAGTGCTACTCGTGACCGTACCATTCGAAAGAGTCTGCACAATAGGAGCCACTGGGGCAGTTGAACTCGTGGTGAAACT
>DATMXW010000149.1:0-5411 GCA_035561295.1 Methanospirillum sp.
GCAATGCTTGAGCGTGTTACTGATCATCACTGGAATTGGAGTGAGTTTTTATGTCACCATATCCAGTTATAATTTAGGCCATTACCATTTTTTGAGTCTGTTCGTGGAGGAGAAATCCACCTTCCTCAAGGGATTCCCAAAACATGTGCAGGATGGTTCCTTGTGTTTCTTCGTTGAAATGGAGGAGAACATTTTTACAGATAATAAGTTGAAATCCCATCTTAATAGGAATCAGAGAAAGCAGGTCATGTTTATGAAATTCAACCGCATGTCGGATCTCTTCAATAACCTGAACATGATCAGGTGGATCAAGAGTGCTCAGAAAATATCGATCCTGGATCTCCCGGGGGATACGTGCAATATCATCTGCTGAATATATTCCGGTGGTGACAGTCGGTCCAAATTGGTCATATTCGTCCAGATCCGTTGCAAAAATCTTCACATTTCGGAATTGAAATGGTCTCATCCGTTCCCGGAGCATGATTGCAAAAGTATATGGTTCCTGTCCGAGTGAACACCCTGCACTCCAGATATGTATGGTAACCCGGTTCTGAATAAATGGGACAAAGAGATCGAGAACGAGACGAAGAGTTTGTGCATCTCGATAAAAAAAGGTAAATCCCAAAAAAACCGATCATCTCCGTTTATAATTATGTTTCCACTTTACTAAACAACAACCCGTTATCAATGTATTTGACAACCATTTGTTGTAAGACACTAAACTGCTCTCTGGACGATGGAGCCATAAATGTAAAATACAGACACGTAATGGAGCCAGGATACGATTTCAGGAGAGCATCAGTCTTTTTGTATCTTTCTTCGGTATGCAATTTCATCCAGATCTCTGCTGAGTTGAATATCATGATTTAAAGCAAAGGTTCAAATTTTAGAGAGTGATTGAAGATCATTGTACTCAAAAATTTGTGGAGATATTTAGGAAAATCAGTTATCCAATAAGCATAACCATCGGTAGGGTACAACCATTACATCAGTCAGAATATCACCCATGTATGTTCAAGAATTGGAAGAGGCATGCATACCGCGAATTATCGCCCTACTCCATAATACTTCATGAGATAATTACGAACTTTATCAGATTCTACCCATCCATTATCAAGTTTGTTGATCAATTTATCAATGATTTTGACCTGGCTTCGTATTGTATCTCCTTCGATTGTATCAATCATCTCTGCCGCACACAGGATTACGGTGAGAGGATTTCGTATCTGGTCATTTAAGGTTGCAAGGAGTATGAGATTTTCTTCAATTCTTTTCAGTGCCCGGACTTTTACCAGATCCAGGTTTTTCCGGTCAGATATATCGGAGAAAATACCCGTAAGACCGGTTACGACTCCATTATTCCATTCAGGCTTTGCAGAGAGGTTAATAAATTGGGAGGCCCCTGATTTCAAGACTAGTTGTACTTCTATTTCGATCTCATTCCCGGCGATCCCCTCTAGGAGAGCATCCTGAACCCTGGATATCTCTTCTGATTGTATGTACGTAAATATTGAATTTCCAATGATAGACTGGACCGGAATACCTAAAATATGGTGTGCAACAGGGCTGATATACGTGAATATCCCATTTGAATCAAGTGAGAAGAGAACATCTGAAATATTTTCAACGAGTTGACGGTACTTCTCTTCACTTTCAGAGATTGCACGTACTGCGGCTTTCCACTCAGATATATCGCGTACATGTACCACTACCCGGTTAATCTTCCCGGCGGCATCGCGGATAGGAAAGGCACGAAATTCCCGTGTTTTTCCATCTAGAGGGTCGGTCGCCTCCATTTCATAACTTTTTCCAGTCTGAAACACCTCACGAACGGGACATTGAACAGAGGAGGATTTCATCTCTTTGAATCGATATAAACCGGCGTTCCGGGGTTCATTCTGTTGATGAGGATTATTCATGTGTGCTTTATCATTGCTATATAAAACCCTGTAATCCGTATCCACCACTAACAGAAGATCAGGTACAGTCTCCATAATACTCTCAAGGAGAGCAACGGTACTCTGAATCTTGACCTCGGCTATCTTTCGGGCCAGAATATTTTTGTTATACTGAAGTGCCCGGGTGACCAGATGTGGCATATCTTTGAAAACAGTATCAGATTTGATAAAATAATCAAGTGCATGCTTTTTCATAACCTCCACAGCAAGACTTTCATTTCCATGACTGGTCATGATAATAACCGGAATATTCTGTGTATTACTATCCGGGGAGAGAAGATCCAGACCTTTTCCATCAGGAAGCAGATAATCAGCGATTATGAGAGCAAAATTCTTCTCCTTCACAAAAAATTTCGCTTCTTCAATCGTTCGGGCGATGGTAATTTCAAAGACCCCAGGGTATTCATCAAATGCATATTGGATCAGATCAATATGGGCCTCTTCGTCTTCCACGAAAAGAAGAGGAATTGGATCTGGTTCCAGGTTCTTCATCTGATTCTCATCAAAATTTTCGGTTTATCAATCATGGTTTTTCAAACGGCTTGGCATTCCATCCGAGCCAGTAAAATCCAAGGTCTTCCATCATTTTAGTAAATCCCAAAAAATCAACCGGTTTTACCACATAACTATTAGCATGCTGATCATACGCCATAGAGATATCGCGCTCTGCACCCGAACTGGTCATAATTACTACCGGTATATTTCGAAGATTTTCACTCTCTTTGATCTGTCGGAGCACCTCAAGGCCATCAATCTTAGGAAGTCTCAGGTCCAGAAGAATGAGGTCAGGATAGGGACTTGATACCGGATCACTGTACTGACCTGTCCGGTGCAGATAATCAAGAGCCTCCTCTCCATTAGAAAGGCGAATGAGGTGATTTGCAACCCGGTGTTCCTCCAGACTCCGGATTACCAGTTCTGCATGATCATCATTATCTTCGACGAGAAGGACGAGAAATGGTTTTCCGGAATGTGGAATCATAGGTGCAACCCTATTCTTCCTCACTATTGATTATTATTCTCGTTCCTTTCATTTTTTAGAGGGTTGGCACTGTAAGGAAAAATGTACTACCGGTATCTTTTCCTTCAGATTCAACCCAGATTTTTCCCTTATAATCTTCAATTATTCTCTTCACCACCGTGAGTCCCACCCCGGTTCCGGAAGAATGAGGATCCAATTTTTCAAATAATCCAAATATCTTTTCTGAAAATTGTGGATCGATACCAATTCCATTGTCACGAATATAGATCACCGGTTTTGCTTCCATTTCGGTTACTCCGATCTGAATCAGGGGGGTTTTTTGGGTTCCCATGTATTTTGCTGCGTTTTCTATGAGATTTACCATGACTTCCAGGAGTCTGACCCGGTCTCCATACACATCTGGGAGAGAAGAGAGGATCTCAACCTCCACCTTGTTCTTCTGAAGTTGTCCGGTTACCAGTTCTATCGCCTCCTCTGTCAGGGTAGTCATAGAGATGCGAGTGGGGGGAGTTATGAGTCTTCCAATCCGAGAAAGTTCGAGCAGATCGTCCAGGAGATCCTTCATCTTATCTGTAGCATTCCCGATTCTGGATAGATCTTTTTCGAGTCTTTCCATATTGCCAGATTTGGCATCTTTCTCAAGATATCCCAGGAATCCTTTGATGGTAATAAGCGGGCTTTTCAGATCATGTGAAACGGTATATACGAATCGCTCCAGTTCTTGATTCTTCAGCTCCAGATCTTTGAGAAGAGTTGTTCTGATTTCTTTTGCTCGTTTCCAGGTTAACGTATCCCACATTTTATGGTACAATGTGATGAGCATCGCGGTATCATCTTCTGTATACTCGTCCTCTTTATTTGCTACGACCCCAACTGCCACTATTCGTGACTCATCGAATATGGGTACAGCAACAAAGCGATGGATGGGAATTAGGTTCAGGAGGTGCCCTTTCTTTAACTGGTGTGCATCGAAATCATTGATAATTACCGGAGTGCGAAGTCTGACACATTCCTCCCATAAGCTGGCTGTTTGAAACGAAAAATGAAAGGGCTCGTCAGCGATTGTATTATTGACTGCCATATCCTTTGACCAGGCCTGAATGGAGAGATCGGTTTCTTCTGCATTCATCAGACCGAATAATCCGAACCTGCTTTCAGTGGTTCGTATACCCGCTTCAAGAACATAATGATACAGATAATCTTCTGTTACTGTATCTGCCAGATTATGAAGGTTTATGAGTTCCTGATTACGTGCAGCGTGCAGAGTTACCCGATGTTCCGCCCTCTTTCGCTTAATTTCTATGCGGTTTAGTTCATCACGGGAAGCGGTAACCGTTTTGAGTCTTTCGGCCATGGAGTTCAGGGCATTGGCAATATCCCCCATCTCATCTTCACCGCTCGTTCGGATCCGATAATTCAGATCTCCGGATGCAAAGGCTTCAGTTCCCAGTTTAACCTCATCAAGAGATTTTTGAAGCCTACTACTAATCAGGAGATAATTTACACTGCTTAAGCAGAGTATCAGGAGTATGAGAACAACAAATTGAATACTATTTACAAAAAAAATCTGGGTGACTTGCTGATTTTTGACATAGGTGTACCCGATGGAGGCGGAGAAGAATAGAACGAGAATGAGGGATACGAAAACATTCGTCAGAATACGGGTTTTTATATTCATTATTTTATGCCTATTCAGGACATGACGGATCACAGGTGGGGCCATATTACCTGAAAGAAGTAGTTGTTCGACCTAAACCTGAAATATTATTCTCTCACCATTATCGTTATTTTATCATCTGGCTTAATTGGCAACGACGTTCTCAAGTGGGGCAAGACCCTATGAGGGAGGGTGGTTTTTGTAACACGTACGAGTCGAGGATTCTGTATGGGCTCAGTATGGCCAGCCGGACATTCCTCATCCTGAAGAATTCATACCTCATGATGAGGCTGCGGATCATATGGATATAATTAGGGTAATGTCGAGGTGACATAGGTCAGATTCACGCAACTAATTATTATATCTTTGGATGTTTTTCAATTTTTAACATAATACCTGAATAGAGCCAGAACAGCCTTAATACCATCATTCTATTATTTGAATTGAGTAGTTATGTATATCCGAAAGGATAGCGTTAGACCTTTCACGATGGTTCTTATATCACCTAGGGAAGATGAGGGAGCATGATAAGAAGTTCTCTTGTCGGTCAATTCGAAAAAATTTCGATAATCAACTCTTTGAATCGGTTAGATCGGAATCTACATACAAGAGATCTGGCGAATAGTCATTACTGCTCTCAAAGATATGAGAGTTCTGGAGATATGACGATTTGCACTCATTATTGTTGGTATTATAGTAACTGTTTCTTGCCTTCTGATTATGGATAATCGATCTTTGGGACAAAAAGGCTGCCCTTGGCTCCTGTAATTAAAAAATCTAAATATTCGAGAACTATCACAAAAATGAATCATAA
>DATMXW010000150.1:0-5693 GCA_035561295.1 Methanospirillum sp.
TTTATCAGATACAACCGTTTAATATAATTATGATCAACCGGAGCATGGCCTTTCTGCTCGGTATTTTCTTTATTGTCTGTTCATGCCATGCAGAGGTTTCTGATCCTCAATCGCATGGATATATTGCGATCCATGATGTCATAATAAACCTGCAGCCAGGATACGCGGATGTACATGTTACCTATACCCTTGATGATGCATTCAGGCTGATCATTCTGATGTTTGGAGAGAATGATGTCAGAACAAGGTTGCTTGAAATACTTGCTTTTCAAAATGCCACGATGGTACATATGGATTATGAATCAGCAGATTTGAAAGTGTATGATGTTAAACCTGTATATGGTGACGGCCTCTACTGGTTTCCGGCCCATACATTTGGAACTACCATACCTAATCTGATGATAAAATCAAACCAGTCATGCCAACAATTTGTCAATATTACCACACTCGAAAATGGAGTGGTATACTATTAATATATAAATAGGATCCTCGATGACAGATGACCTGATCTCCCTGACACTTTTCACACTCTCATCAATACTTATTGTTGTCAATCCGATAGGAGCAATGCTGGTTTATAATTCACTAACCGATACCATGGATGCTGGCATGAAAAAACGAGTTGCCATTCATGCCTGCCAGCTTTCTACAGTAGTGCTTCTTTTCTTCACCCTATTTGGTGGTAATCTTCTCAATCTCTTTGGTATTACCATCGAGGCATTCACTATTGCCGGTGGTGTTCTCCTCTTTGGTATCGGGATGGAGATGGTCTATGCACGAACATCACGGGCAAAGATGACTGCAACTGAGAAGTATGAGAGCATAGATGCTGAAGAAGTATCATCAATGCCGCTTGCATTTCCGATGATATCAGGTCCGGGAACCATAACGACAGTAATCGTCCTCGCAAAAGATGCCCCGATGCAGACTGAACCCCTTCACCTCGGAATGATCTTGCTATCTGTGCTCTTTACGATGGTTCTCACATATATCCTCTTCATATCCTCGGATAAATTTTCCCATAGAATCAGACAACGAGAATACCGGGTAGTGAACCGCCTTATGGGAATTATGCTGATGGCTATTGCGGTACAATTTATGATAAACGGGATATCGGATGCCTTTCCAGGTCTTCTCTCAGGGCCTCTGGTGACATAACGGATTTTGATATCTAAAAATTCGTGAATGAGGTTTTAAGCAGGGTATGCTTCAACGCCCATAGCTTCATAACATTGACGAAATAGTTCCCGTGTTTCAAGAGCTTCATCGCGATCAATCTTCTGGATAGCAAATCCTACATGAACTAGAACAAATTCACCAACTTTTACATCCACCAGATCGATACGTATCTCCTGTTTCAGGTTTCCAAAGTCAACAAGAGCTACATTGTCTTCCCGGATCTCAATAATTTCAGCAGGAACTGCAATACACATATATGATCCTCTAATTCGGAGTTCCAATAATTACTGTCCGGACTCCGGTTACTCCAGTATTCGCCTCATAATGATATATATCTGATGATAATCTCAACAATATTACGATGGGCAGACAAATGCATCATGGTGTGGCCGCTACCAGAATCATCTGAAAAGAGGCAATAGGTAACGGAAAGTGGGAAGAGGGTTTATAAGTTGTCCAACCCACAATAAGGCAACAGATTTTACGATATCACCCTGCACAACCACCCTCCTTCATCAGGGGATGAGTATCAGACTTCATATGGTTTTACCGATTAAACTACCCTCGATGAGGTTACTGGATGTGCCCCATACAGTGCCCGACCCTAACAGGAGGTGCCAATGAACAGTGGTCGAGTGAGATTGAACGTGAAGGGGTACAGTTCCAGGGTAGATATATTGCTAATATTACACAAAATCTTTCTGGAAGCAGGGTTAACTTTTCACTATTTATCTGTTGTCAGGGACCCGAATTTTTTACTATGATATTACTTCATAACCCCGGCGATACTATTATATACAAATATCTCTGCATGTACGTAATACGGGGGGATTCGCATAACGGTTATCGCATTTGTTCATCATAAAGGTGGAACAGGAAAGACGACAGCCTGCCTGCAGACAGCAGGATGGCTCTGCGCCAGACACAAACGTGTCCTCGTAGTAGATACAGATCCTCAGGCAAATGCTACCTTGGGTCTTGGTGTGCACCCAGGGACTCCTGCTAAAAATATATATAATGTATATCAGAGTGCAGCAGATCCAGAATCTGAAAAGACAACACTATCAGATATTATTATCAGAACCGGTTCAGGTATCGATCTTGTTCCTGCCCATCTTGATCTGATAGGCGCGGAGCCTCTCTTATATGGATGCCTGGATCGGTATGATATCCTTACCCGTCAGGTTGCACCCCTCAAAGAACGATATGATCATATTCTCATCGATACTCCCCCTTTTTTGGGCCAGTTTGTATTAAACGGACTTATGGCAGCTGATTGGACGTGTGCAGTCTTCTCACCAGATTGGTTTGCCATGAACGGATATGAAAATATCAGGCAGATTATATCAGATATTGAAGAGATTCTGGGTAAAAAAATCAAACTGGATATCGCAGTTTTAAACCGCTGGGATTGTGAAGAAACTCCCGGATCAATCATTGATCGCCTTATCAATCATTTCAGACAAAAATTAATTCAGGAGGACAGAACCACCGAAGATATCAAGACCATTCTTTCAGAAAAGATTCAAGCCGAATTCAAAAAAACAATACCAGTTCCATCGAGCTGGCTTATAGCTTCATCTCATCGGTGTGGAATGCCTCTGGCATTTACAAATCCCAAAGATCCTGCAGCGGTAGCATTTTCATTTCTGGCAGATTGTATAGAAAACGGGATATAAGGAGTTTAAGAGTATGGAACAGGATGAACAAGTGGACCGAAATGGCCGTCTCGCTCTTTTTAAGGGTATCGGAGTTCAAAATGAGCAAGAAAAGAGTATCCCGGTTCATGAAATTATAACTTCAATCAGACAGATAGCAGAGACTGATGAATTAAGTACTATAGCCCAAATTCCCGGGATAGACATATTTAATCCAATAATTGAACGATTGACATCTCTTGCGCAGAATATCGCATTACAAGATGCAGATACTCAGAGATTGGAAAAGGAAAAGAAGAGCCTGGAAACTCTGATCTCTACTCTCAGCAGAGATAATGATACCCTGACTGCTGAACACGATTCATATCTGCAGGAACTTATCACATCACAAACTGAATTTGATCGGGTTCTTGAATTATTTGCATATCATCCAGTCCCCATGGCTCTTATTGGGGAAGAAGAACTTATTTTTGATGCTAATGAAGCCTTTTGCACCCTTTTTTCGATAGAGAAATCAGAAATAACAAAAGCCCATCCCCCCATCAGAAAATTTCTGCCTGAAGAACCAGACGCAACAAGGTCTCTTGATGATACGTATTCCACAATCATCCTATCTCCCCCCATTATCCCCTGCAATCATGAGATTGTATCACTGGTTATCGTATTACAGAATCAAAATCATCATGATTCAGTGATTCAGGAGATATCCGTAATCGAAGAGGAGCAAAAAAATGTTGTACCTGATCCAGATATCCTGCTTACTCTTGCATTTAATAAATTCCCAGTCCCTGCAGTAATTATTGATGAATACCGGATAATAGTCCAGGAAAATGACGCATTCTGTACTCTTTGTGGCAGGGACATATCAATAATCAGACGCCGTGATATTGGTAGCTGTGGGTTGAGAAGTGAGGATGCAGATTATCTTAATGGAATCTTTAGCAGCTCAGAACCCATTGCCAGTGAAGGAGTAATAACACAGCTTGATGGAAATGAATCTGGTGTTTACCTGAACGCTATTCTTTTAAATGAATCATCTCCTTACAAAGCCCTAATCATTGCCCTCAAATCAGACTCAGAAGAAGATTTGATCTCCCAGTCAGATGACCAGGATATCCTCCTTCGAACTCTGCTTAATCTAAACGCATCTGCAATCACTCTTATTGGTCACCAGGCTCATGCAGTGCGGGCAAATGAAGGTTTTACTGAACTAACCGGACTTACTCCCGATGATCTTGCAGGCATAGATATCAGGGATCTTGGCATACCGATTCCAGATAATGCCATCTTACCGGGTTTTTCGGGAATAAATCTGCTTTCAAAGCCATTTAACCTCGAATCAGCATGGGGAACCCAGCGTTGTACGGGGATGATAGTCTCTCTGGGCTGTGAAATATCTGGGGTTCTGGCAGTACTGCTCATTCAACCTCATACTGAAGAAGAACTAATACCTCTAAATCTATTACAGAACAGCTTACCTCACACTCAAAAAGAAGTATCGGAAGAAGGTTCACGACAAGAAGAGATAGGAGACCAAGAGGATGTTAATCCTCCTGATAAAATTCAGAACCCTGATCTGATGAGAGTGCCGATACCACTTCTCGTCTGTAATGGATCAGGACAAATTATCCGGACTAATAATGCGATGATATCGCTTCTTGGAGGAACGGATACAGCGACTGGAACGCAATATAATACCTTTGTGAACCATGTTACATCAGAATATATTTCTATTCGCATGCCGTCCGGGGAACGACGGTTTAAAGAAATAATTTCGTCCATAGAGACCGGAGAGGATGAAACGGTATACTGGTTTGTAGAAGTTGAAAAAGAATGCAATAGGATTGAAGAACTTATCAAGAAAAACCAGGTACTTGAGAATGATAACCAGGAGTTGAGGCAGAAGTCAAGATCTTCAGGCCGCTGGTCAGGAGCAGAAAGGGGAGGGTCGGAGCAGATTGACATTGTAGAGTTTGAACTTTCAGGTGAGCGGTATGCCATAGATATCACCATGGTACGGGAGGTTGTTGAGATGCTCCCCATAACTCCACTTCCCAAAACACCGCCATATGTGGTGGGCATAATAAATCTCAGAGGAGAAGTCACTCATATAATTGATCTTGCCATGCTCCTTGGTGAACAAGGAAGAAAAGAACGAATGGGACAGAAGATTATCATTATACCATCAGATGTGACAAAAGGTGAGCATGTCGGGATCATTGTTGATAATGTCCAGAGTGTTACAGAAGTGCAGGGAAGATCGGTCACATCACTTGGTGAAGATATCAATGCCCAGATAAAGACCCATATCAAAGGTATAATTAAACTCTCACGCGACGATATATTAGAGAAACATACTGAGGATAGTCAGAATATTAATCTGGTTATCTGGCTTGATATGGTTAAAATATTGCATGATCTGCAAGGAACCCCCTAACCATCCCTCAGTCTCGTTCAGGATCCTTCAATATGGAGAAAAAACTTCCGATAATATTCCCTCAGATAAATGTGCCTCATGTCAGTGATAAAGGACTCCCGGAGCTGATAGTTGATGTACAAAAAAGACTGCATATTCAGCTCTCTAATTATAAACAGGATTATATTAAACGAAGGCTTCTCTCCCGGATGAATTCAACAAGGTCAAAAGATTTTGCAGAGTATCACCAATATCTGAAAACTCATCCGGAAGAAGAAGAAAAACTGAGAAATGCTCTTACTATCAATGTAACAAAATTTTACAGAGATATTGACGTATTTGATCTGGTTAAAAAAGAGATTTTTCCGACAATTCTTCGGGAACGTCGCGCAATTAAGATCTGGAGTGCCGGATGTTCATCAGGTGAAGAACCATATACC
>DATMXW010000151.1:0-3610 GCA_035561295.1 Methanospirillum sp.
CTCTCGGACAATATTTTTCCATTTTTATATTTCTAATGAATACTTTCACCTTGCTTCTTTAATCCTTATATATCGCTTTCCCGCATGGTAGATTAGGAAATCAGGTGAGATACATGCTTGTAAAAGCAGGTTATATGCAAAAATCTAAAACAGTGACAATAGATGAACAGGGCAGACCCACTGAGATCTTTGAAGTAACCATAGAAGGAAGACGGTATGGAATTCAGACCGAGGAGTTAAAAGATGCTCTGCGAGGCAGGTTTTCAGCACGAACATTCAAACTTCGATCAAACTGGAAACAATATATTGATGTTCTTGCCGGTATTGCTTACCTCTCACATTCAGGAAAAGCGATGAATTTTGAATTTATTGATGGGAGCAAATATACCGTTTCTCTTGACTCACTCAAATCCATGTTCGCCTCACGTTCATCGTATGCTCCAGTAGCACGGCTTCCAATAAGTTCATCGATAAGTGCGCACCCACCTGTGGGTCCTGCGCAACGAATACTATCGGTTGCCTGAAATCCAGACAAGATAATCCAGATTGCTTTATAGTTCTCGCTTCTGGGTAATCAGAGGCAAGAATTAAAATATTATATCTGCAATATTAAAACGGTCTTCCACACTCAAGAGATGCCCAATATAATCATTACCTGGTTTTTCACTCATCAGAGCAGGATTGATAAGGTACTCTGGTATTTCGGAATGACATCATCGGATATTTCCTTCTTGCGTATACGGAGAATGATTCATACATGGACCGCACACTCGGCTTTAAAGAGCGCAGATATATCGAGGAGATTAGAATCCTCACCAAATCAACTGCATTTGATTGTATCATCGATGAAAAGTTCGACCGCATAATCTATGTGATTAAAAATGGCGATATGGGATATGCCATTGGAAAAAAGGGCGAAAATATCAGAAGACTTCAGAATGTTCTTGGCAGAAAAGTAGAAATGGTAGAATATGCCGAGAAACTGGAAGACTTTCTGGCAAATATCTTCAAACCTGCTAAAATTCTCAGAGTTGAGATTGATAACGAGACGAAAAAGATAAACACCTTTGTTGGCACCCGTAGTGATGTGGGTATAGCAATAGGCAAGGGGGGATGCACCATTGAGAAAGCCAGGGCTTTAATCCGCAGATTTTTTGGATTTGAGGTTGGTGAAGTGTTCCCCGAAGCGGAGGAACAGTGAAAAGCGCAGCGATCCTTGATGAGATATGGGATGTTATATCAGATCGGGCAGAACATCCGGTTGAGGGTTCATATACCACTCATATCCTGTCCCATCGTAAGGGGATCGACAAATCACTTGAAAAGGTTGGTGAAGAGTCATCAGAATTTATTATCTCTGTTAAAAACAGGGAGAAAGCTGCAATAATTGGCGAAGCAGCAGATCTTTTTTTTCACATGCTGCTTGCTTTGAAGGCTGCAGATGTGGACTTATCAGCGGTTTATGCAGAACTTGAATCGCGGAGAAAATCCTGAAGGGTGAGATCACATCTCAGTAGTAAAGAGCTCGGGGTTAGCAGAAATCCGCAATAGACCGGCTCTAACTCCGGTATCAAGCCAGCCGTATCCGTAACTGTATCTCCCAAGAGCGGTAGCATACCGGAAAATACCCTCTGCAAAAAAATCAAATAAACAGGCATCTCCTGCGCAGGTGATGATAGTTTGTGCTGCTTCGTGCATCGGGGACCCGCGAACGGGTGAAATTTCTACTGAATCACAGGCTTGCTTGAGCATTCGTCTATATCGTATAGATTTCTCAGCAAATTTTTCCAGATGAAATGAGGGAATTGTCTCGTCTTTAGGGAGAAACAGAACAGGACTCTCTATTACTGACAGAAAACCAAGATGTCCCCCTGCATCAAGCCAGCCATGAGCATATGTCAGTGAAGCATATGCATTAACTACATCATTTTTTGTACAAAAGACTGAGGCATCAGAAAGGTAAGACCCTATCATTTCATAGATATCAGATCCTACTATGCTAAGCGGTGTTTTCTGTTTCCATGGAATAGACAGCGTCTGAAACGATTCAGTTAAATGGGTATTATATCCGGTCCATTCCTCACTCTGGATCATAGGTCTGCAAAGATCCGAAGGTACTGTTCTTCAATATCATGCAGAACAGCAGGAACTATAAGTATGTGGAGAGGAGGGCCAAAATCGATCGTTCGCATCTTTTCTGCATGTCCTGCAGCCACTACAGGCTTATCTGAACCTGCTCTGGCAATTCCCACATACAGGGGTATAGAACCTTTTTCCTCTTCTCCAAGAGTTTCGAGAATATCTACCGCTTCGTTAATCGACATATACCGGTTTTCCTGGATATCCAGGTACACGATGGTATGCAAACCTCTCATGAGATTATCACGAATAGTTTCATAGGGTGCCCTTGGAAACCAGTTTTTAGCAGGATACGGAACAGAGCAGGATTTCCCAAAACGGTAGTTCTGGAGCCCTGATAACCCACTTACTGCGCTGGAAATGGATGACCCGTGAATAATTGTTGTTGCGATATTCCGGTCAGCTGCCCTGATTCTCAGATCTGCGTGGGTGGTTGATACCATTGGGTCCCCCCCGGTCAGGAATACTACTGAGCTCACTGCTGCGCGCTCCAGAATTTTGTCAGGGTACTGTTCAACATCTTCCCGTTTTAAGATGTGAACAGGTTTTCCATATTGCTCCTCCATCTGTTGATGGGTAGCACCGATAAGACGTGAGGTATATGACTCCAGATAGATAACATCAGCATCTTTTATTGCCTGCATCCCTTTTAGAGAGATATCATTGAGATCATACAGGCCTAAGCCAACAAATAAGAGCATGGATAGAATCCTGATAGTATATTAGGAGATAAAAATGAGCTCACCATTCTCAAACGTAAACTTTTTCCAGTTAACGGCCAGACCCATCGAACCCTGTATCCGAAGAGATGTACCTTCATCGTCATTTCTGACTTCAACCACAATATTCATCAGTTGCTTGACGATAGCGATCGTTTTTGGATCAAAGGATTCATTATTCAGGAGATATATTCCAATAAATCCCATCTTTTTCAGTTTAGAACTGACTACATGAAGAAACTGGTATATAACATCGATTTTTCGAAACATGAGCATCGAAGTTAATGAAAGCACACAATACCTGATTGGTGCCGGAATTATCTCAATAGGCTCTGTATTGAATCCCCCTTTCATAATCGTTTCAGTCAGCTGGGAAAATCTGATATCCATACCAGTCAGGTCGTTTGGACTTCCAACATACTTTATTTTGACTTTATCGGCCGCAGAGGGATTTGAACTGCGGGTAATTGCATCGATTATTCCAATATATTCCTTATTGAATCCATTGTCAGCACTAAGAAGATCATTCAGGAGTTCTTCAGCCTGAATCTCATTTGAGAGTACAATCATGAACTCTCCCTTTCCAGGTCTTGCTAAGTAAGATGCTACCTGCTCACCATTAGAAAAACCAGGTGCAAGTACAAGTATATTGGTTCCAGGTGTCAGACCGCCTGAGCGTTGGTCAACGGTATCAATACCGGTCAGGTATTTGTACCCCATCTGAATAAGAATCAACCTTTCATCTTATTAAC
>DATMXW010000152.1:0-2891 GCA_035561295.1 Methanospirillum sp.
GTACGTGTCATGGTAGGAGAAAAAATGATCTGTAAAATATGCTTAACTTGGAGAAAAAATAAACTATTTACAAAAAAAATTTGAATCAACCACTCCCCACCTCCCCCTTCCAGGGTGATAAATCATGTACTCCATTTGTTCACCGGAGGATATGAAGAAATGACCCCAAAAAAGATTATCCGGTATCCCGGATTTTCTGTATTGAAAACGATGGGTCGACTCTTATTCTACTGCGATCATCACTTCTGATGCCTTCACTACTGCGTATGCCTGTTGGCCTTCTTTCAGGTTCAGGTTTTCAACTGCATGAAGGGTGATAATTGAAGTGACCAGGACACCGTTGCCGATATCAATGACAACTTCTGCGTTGACTGCTCCCTTGATGATCGACTTGATCGTTCCCTTTAATGAGTTTCTCGCACTAATTCGCATTTTATTCCCTCTAGATCCCACCATACGGTAGGTGATCAACTGTAGATGTTTCAGATATATAGTTGTTTTGGTTAATTGACTGGGTTATGTTTAATGTTTTTAATTAATTACATCGAGGAGCAGCGGTATCCTTTCTGCTTGTCCATCATCCAAATAATGTATAATCGGCCTTGAGGGGATGGTTCATAATTATGGTGTTGCATATCTTCTGTTCGATGACATTGGGGCGGCATATTTGCCTGGAACAAGTTCTGTGCTGGTTGTCTATATTCGTAATCATCCTGGTACAAACTGTATGTGGTTGAAACCCGGGAGATATTCATCACATACTGAGAATTGACCTTTCTCTTATATCCTCATTGGTTTTTTAGATTACTTACATTGTATTTTCGCTGGTGTTTTCGCAGAGCAGTCTCCATATCGGGAGCATTCATCACATCATACTCAAAATGGACTGGATCGCTGATGGCAACTGACATGGCGATGTTTATACCATTATCAAAGAGTACATCCGGGATCAATTGAGCGCTTGAACCATAGATTGCACGAATACGTGCATGCTTTGCATATCCGACAACCTCTTCAAAGGTACCGTTAACCAGGGTTGAACCGGTGATTATTGCAACATCAGCATCATTGAGAACTTCCCGGTTCTCCTCTGCAGGATGAACGGTAATTCCTGCAGGGCCATACCTGGTAGTCTTCCCAATGATTGTTGTCTGGAATGTTTCAACAGGTCGTTGGTCGGTAACATGGAGTTCCCGACATCGTCCTGCATAACTTTTAACGATACCTCCGTAGCCCACGATCACGAGATTATCATCGCTCTGGACCAGATTTTTTACATCAACCCCGGTTGCAAACCCCTTCTTCTGAAGCTCCTCATCAGTTACGAAGGGTTGAGATAGAGCATTTAATGCGGCCAGACCGATCGAACGCCTGCTCAGGTAGGGTTTAGAAACATTTGCCTGAGCTACCTGCAAGAGAGGCTTTCCAATACAGGACATTAAATAGTCTCGATCCTGCACTGTCTGTTCATTGGTGTAGAGAGGATTATTATCCTGAAAACTCATGGCAACCCCACAGCATCCATTCGTTCCGACAACTGCATTCCAACCTGGGTTGAGCCCGAATTTTTTCACATGGGCAGCAGGCAGGTCAAGCTTTCGATATTCATCGAACAGTTTTGTATATCCTTTCTCTAATATTGTCCGTGATCCGTCCATTTCAGAGTATCCTCAAGTAATTTTCGTATATTGGGTTTGAAAAAATAGCATCTTGTATCACTCGTTCCTCATCTCATTTGTATGATGACCCGTATCCACCAGGGTCTGATGCTGAAAAAAGAGTGAATTACTCATAACTCCAGACTATCATGGATTTCACTCCATTTTACCGGTTGAGTCCTGAATTTGTGATAATGTCTGTGACCTCATCCTCACTCAGGTCATAGTGATAGAATTTTGAATAAAACTCTTTTATGAGTGCTGAAAGATCCATATCCGTGAATTGATCTGGATAGAGCACTTTGGCAAGCCATGGGATACCAATGATCCGGTTTACACCAGGTGGCCGGTCGATCCATCCAAAGGGCTGATTGGGAATTAGGAATACCTGTTTATTTTTCACTGCAGTGATGTCTTTCCAGTTTGGATCCGTGAGGACAGACTGATAAAACTTACTATCTCCCGCGAGAATGAGATCCGGATTCCAGGATACGACCTGTTCCATTGATATTGGGGTCATCCCGCCGCCACTTTTCTCTTTTACATCTGCTACAATCTTCCCGCCGCAGATGGCGATAAGCTGGGCGTGGTCTGATACTTCAGGATCTGTCTTCAGTCCGTCCGGGCCCTCGGCATAGTATACTCTGACTTTCTTCTCATCAGGAATTGATGCGACCTTTGAGGTTACTGTCTGATACACAGTATCATAGAATGCATTGAGTTCAGCAGCCTTATCCTTTTTATCAAGGAGATCCCCAAGGAAAGTAATTTCAGGCCCGTAGTTTTTTGCGTTCGTTGAATCTATGACCCCTACTACAGGAATGGGATTGAGTTTTGTCTGTATATCATCAATCGTGCTGGAGACATTGGTCCCCGGGCTGGATCCATACAAAACAATATCAGGATTCATTGAGAGAAATGTCTCATAATTAAGGGTAGCACCCATCTGCTGGCCCCCTACATTTGGGAGGCTCGCATATTTGGCAGGAACGTATTTTGTGTTATTAAACGCAAAATTCAGCCCTACCAGAACGTCTGGGTCGAGCAGATAGACGGCCTCAGTCGTGGGAGGAGAAGTGCCAAGAATTGCATCAATCTCCACAGGCACGGTGACCGTCCTCCCATCCATATCTGTAATTGTTCTGGTCTCAGCGGCATATACAAGACCGAAACTCGCAGTTATTATCAAAAATACTACGAATAATCCTCTAAACCATAATGTATTCATATACC
>DATMXW010000153.1:0-21525 GCA_035561295.1 Methanospirillum sp.
ATAGTTAGTTGCATAACATTTTTGAATAATAATCTGTGCTCAAAAAATATTGGGCCCATCACATTGTATAAGAATATCTCATAACTCGATCAAAAATTCATCGCAAATTATAGATTTCAAGTGAGCGAGATCGGTGATGACTGGCTGGTGGGCTCCGGGATTTATACCGGTGCGGTGCTCGAGGGGTAAAAAGACAGAGAACCTATCCTCTGAACCTTTCTTTATTATCGATCAGATCCCATACCTGTCATGAATCTGAAGCAGACCATCGCAGATGCCTGCCAAAGGATGGAGATTCCGCTATTCGGAGTCGCAGATTGCGCTCGATGGGAGACCCCTCTCTTTCTCCCGTGGGTTCCTGAACCCTTCTTTCCAAGTTCAATATACCCTGAGGCACGGTCGGTCCTTGTGATCGGCCTTCCCATCCCTCTGCCGGTGCTTGAAACATCGCCTTCTATCTGGTACCGGGAGATGTACAAGACGGTCAATGCTCTTCTGGATCAGTATACATACCGTCTCGCTGCGATCCTTACTGAACTGGGATATCCATCAGTAAGTATCCCCCGGGATGGATACGGAAGTATTGAAGTTCTCCAGAAGAACCCGGTTGCATTCTTCTCACACCGCCATGCAGCAGTCCTTGCCGGCCTTGGCACCTTTGGCGTGAACAATATGGTCCTGACTCCTGCATACGGGCCACGGGTACGATTTGGATCCGTTTTCACCGCGGCCGAAATAGCGCCGGATCCCCTGATTGCTGATCAACTCTGTATCAGGTGCAACCAGTGTGTCAGCATGTGCCCGGTTGGAGCCCTCCAGGAGGGCAAATACCCGGAAGACCTGACCGATAAAAAAGCCTGTGCTGACCATAGTGCAGCATTGAACCGGCAATATATCTCACCCTGTGGGATCTGTATCAAAGTTTGTCCGGTAGGAACTGACCGGGTAAGGTATAAAAGAACTGATACCCGGATTTACACACCATCAGGGGATTTTGATATCTATCATGCAGCCTGGGATCATGTCAGATCGTATGGGAGGAAGGGAGATTAATTCTGACGGATCCGATCTCTACTGCAACTATCTCTTCGCCTGACAAAGGGGGGGAGAGGACGGTCAGCATACCAGAGGATGGATTCCATGATTGAACAATCGCAAGCCTGATGAGAAGACCATCACGATCACACAGGCCGGCAAGTAGTCCGTGCCAAAGATCAGGATCTGATGACCGGGGAATACGGCCATGCATCCAGACCTCACGCAATGAGAACCCATACACCGCCGACTCCCTAAAATAGCCATCAAGCTGCTGGGTTCGATATGCTGCCCTTTGGTGTGCCGAACGGGGAGTAATCAGCGGGGAAGCGGGAATCTGATGAATCCGGAGTGATAACCGATGAGACAACCCTGATATCAGAGGATACAGCTCATCGCCATTAGTTATCGCGATCAGATGATCAGGCTGTATCATCTCTATCATGTGGTATTGAAACTCCTGGCCATCATCACCACACGCATACCCGGGTGAGTCAATAATAACCATCAACGCTCCCCGGTTCATTGCGAGGTCACGCAGCCGCCGTACCCCGGAAAGGAACGGGAGCAGACAACCCGACGGTGAGAAGCATCCGGCGAACTTAAGAAAAGGAGTGGTATCACCAGGGGCCTTGGGCCTAGACATGGCTAACCCCTGGGTTCCAGGAGGGCCTATCCGGGACTGGCCGGTATCACAGTCTAAAAGACCAACCAGAGACCGGGGTACCAGAATATCATAGAGATGCTGACAGAAGGTGCTCTTGCCGACATCAGTGCCCCCAATAACATACACGACCCCTTTGGGATTATCGATCAGGATCTTGACCAGATGGCTCCATTGTACCGGAATAGTCAGGATCATCGGTAAATGCCCCCTGATAAGTGCCCTCTCTGATCACCACACATATATACGCCAATAAAAAGAATCATAGAGTATGGCATCTCCACTTATTGCATTAGCATTATCGTTTTTTATCCCCGGTCTTGGGCAGTTTTATACAGGACAACTCATCAAGGCAGTTGCTCTGTTTCTTGCAGGAGTAGTCTTTGCTTTTCTTTCAACCATCCTGATTGGAATCCCCTTCTACCTGATCATCTGGCTCTACAGTATGTTTGATGCATACACAGCAGCACAAAAAATGGATTAGAACGATAACAGAGCACCTACTTTTTTGTTACCTTCTCTTCTCCCATCACGTATTTTGCAATCATAAACACCACAAAAGCGATGATGATAAAGTTGATCAACTCAGATGCAAACGGGCCTACACCCAGTTTAACCGGCCCAAGAGCGAACACAGCCTTTGTCCAGTCACCCGAGGGGACGAGGACATTGACCCATGGCATGATGAGGTTATCAACCAGGGACTTAATCAGGCTTGTCGCTGCTGCACCCATTATAAATGCAACGGCAAGAGCAATGACCTTATACTCCTTCAAAAATTCAAGAAATTCACCAATTATTAGTGTCATCGATATCAGATTCACCATATGTCAGGCTCCCTCATGAATCTGCCGGATTAGTCCTCAGATCATACCCGGGGCTGCTGCTGGGTTGCGCAGTGAAACGTTCCATATCCTTCAACCATCGCCCTGGCATCGACCCCTACTACCTTGCGATCAGCAAATATCTCCTGCAGAATTGCAAGAGCAGCTTCATCATGAGGATCTGAGAAGGTCGGTACCACAACTACGTTATTTGAAATATAGAAGTTCGTATAACTTGCAGGATACCGTCCTTCCTCGTCAGCGATTTCTCCAGGCATCGGCAGCCGAATCACGGTGAGTGGGTGTCCATCCTGATCAGTCTCCCTGCAGAGGAGCTCATAATTCTCATGAAGCGGGAGGTAATTCTCATCAGCAGGATTCTCTTCATAGGCACAGACCACGGTAGAAGGACCAACAAACCGTGCAAGGTCATCAACATGCCCATCCGTATCATCGCCAGCAATCCCATCACCAAGCCAGATCACCTTAACAACACCGAGGAATTCTAGCAGATACTCTTCGATATCATCTTGAGATAGGGAGGGATTTCGATTTTGATTGAGCAGACAGGCCCGGGTAGTCAGGACCGTCCCATATCCATTCACATCAATCGATCCTCCTTCTAAAACAATTCCGGGTTCAAAAACCGGAAGGTGGAGAAATCCATTGATATATCCAGGTATAGTTCCGTCTGCAAGGAGCTCATCATACTTGTTACCCCAGGCATTGAAGATCCACCTGACCATCGCAAGCTGCTGCTCCCCCTGGTTAACCAGAAACGTCGGGCCATAATCACGAATCCAGACATCAGCATAGCGGACAGGAAACAGAGTGATCTGATTCATATCAACACCCGCTTCCGTGAGAAGCCGGGTAATACGGAGAGATTCATCGGCACTGGGTACCAGGAGATGTACCGGCTCGGTGCTGTGAACTGCAGAAACAAACCTGATATAGCCTTCTTCTACTGCGCCAAGTCCGGGAAAGGTGAACGTGTTATGGGGCCAGGAGAGCCAGACAGCGGCATGAGGTTCCCATTCGGCAGGCATCCGATATCCCCGGTTCCGGGGAGTGTCTCCAAGTGTAACTGAGACCGAATCTGATCCTGAACCCCGCACGGGATCACTGAGAATATGATACGTTTCAGGACGACGGTTCCGCATAAATCCCCATGATTCTCTGACCTGCTGATTCATCGTGAGATCAACCATGGAGATGATGGTCTCTTCTTCTGATCCCCCTCTCGCACAGACTGCCCCAAAGGCATCACAGATAAATGAGCCTCCAAAGAAGCGAATATTGCCTTCAGTTCCCACCCGGTTAACTGCGGCGACATGCACACTGTTCGCTATCGCATGACTGCGCTGGATAGTCTCCCATGAATCCTGCCACTCTCCTTCGACTGGCTCGTGATCCATAATGTCACCGATTGCGGTAGGATAAAAGATGATGTCAGCCCCCATGAGGGAAACTGCTCGTGCAGCCTCCGGGAACCATTGATCATAACAGATCAGAACTGCAATTGTTCCAAAGCGGGTTTTATAGATCTGGTAGCTGTTCCCGGGTTTGAAATATCCCTTCTCAAAGAAGCCAGGATCCTGAGGAATATGAACTTTATAATAAGGAGGAAGAATGGTCCCGTCTGCATCAATCACAACGGCCGCGTTCGCAATCCTGTGATCATGGGTGATCTCAAGGATAGGGACAATGATGACCACACCGGCTCGGGCCGCAAGCTGTGAGAATGCCTCGGTTGAGGGTCCGGGCAACGTCTCTGCAAGACCAGATACATCGCGACCAATGAACCGGGGGAAGTATTCTGTCCGAAAGAGCTCAGGAAGACAGATGATCTCTGCCCCCCCCTCTATCGCCAAAACAACTCGTTCCCGGGCACGGTTGAGGTTTTCAGCAGGATCAGCAGTCGCAGATGTCTGTATCAGTCCGATGGTGACGTGCCGGCTTGCCATAATTCTCTCGTTAGATGTACCTGTAGATTCATATTCATTTCTGCAGTCAAGGGCCATTTCCTATCCATCATGGTCAAGGTGATGATCATGCCGGTGATGGAGATCCGGTTTATGTGGATGGTCATGGAGGATTTCTTCATGAGCATGGAGATGGGTGTGATCCCCGGCTCTGGATACCAGAGGAGCAGCAGGAGGATGAAGATGCATATGATGACCGTCATCATGCCGGTGCCGGTGATTATGAACGAGCGGGCAGTGCTGATGAAGATGAGCATGCTGCTCGGTTACCAGAAGCCAGGTTCCGGCAATCATCACCGGGAAGGCAATGAGAAAGAGCGGCTGGGGCGATTCTGTAAAGAGCAGGAAGGAAAAGAATACCCCAAAGAATGGAGAGAGGGCAAGGAAGAGACCAGTCCGTGCTGTTCCGAGAGACCGAAGAGCAAGCAGGAAGAAGACACTGGCTAGGCCGCCATAACTGAACGCTCCCACAAACAGGTAAAGAGGAACAGATGAGATTGGAGGGAACTGCAGGCCAAGTACCAGGACGATACAGAGCGATACAAATCCGGCCACCAGTCCTTTGACCGTGATAGCCGCAAATGGATCCCGCCCTGATACATGACGGCTGATATTATTATCAAGACCCCAGAAGATACAGGCTAGCAGGACACCGAGTGCCCCAACCGAGAGGCCTATCTCTCCGGCAGGATTCAGACTAAGCAGGAGGCATGAGCCAGTTATGATGATCATTGCAGTCCAGATACGCCTTCCTACAGCTTCATGAAAGAAGAGCGCAGCGAGAACCGCCGTCGCTACCGGCTCAAAGTTCAGAAGCAGGGCACCTGTGGCCGCAGGGGTGAGCTGCATTGAGTACATCAGCGTTACCGGGGCGAGCACCCCCCCTAAAATTGCCATCCCAATGAGATAAGGGATATCTGACCTCACTAAAGGAGCCTCGTGATCCCCTTTCCCTCTCATGATGATCGTTCTGCCGATGAGAAGGAAGAGCATTCCGATCCCGCTTCCCAGATAAAAGAGGGAGGCCAGAGTTACCGGCTCTGTTCCTTCAAGAAAAAGTTTGGTCATCGGGGCACAACTGCCAAAAAAGACTGCTGAGAGGGCAGCATAGATCAGCGGGAGTTTTTCCCTGACCTGGGGTTTCATTGCGCTGACCCCGGCCTGCTATTTGTAGGGAGAGTGAGGAGCCGGAAATCGTACCTTGCAGGCATAATCGCCATTATTGGTCAGCCTGTTTAATCGAGAGAGAGATTCGAAGACGTTCCCGATCGATTCCGATAACTCTCACCCGCACCCGCTGATGGATCTTCACGATCTCTGCCGGATCATGAACAAACCGGTCAGCCATCTCACTTACATGAACAAGGCCGCTCTCAGATAACCCAATATTAATAAATGCCCCAAATTTGGTCACATTGGTGACAACACCCTCAAGATCAATCCCTTCGGTGAGATCATCAAATGAGGTAATCAATTCATCATAGACCGGTGGCTCAAAGCGACCTCGGGGGTCACGGCCTGGCCGTATCAGATCCTCACTGATGTCATGAAGGGTGGGCAGACCACATCTATCAGATACAAATGACTCAAGTCTGATCTGTCTCACCAGTGATTCGACGCCGATAAGATCAGCAGGAGTTGAACCGATACTGGCCGCCATCTCTGCGAGAAGTGAGTACCGTTCAGGATGAACTCCAGTCCCGTCAAGGGGGTTATCACCATCGCGGATCCTGAGAAACCCTGCCGCCTGTTCAAAAGCACGTTCGCCGATCCCTTTGACCTTTTTGAGTTGACTCCGGGAGGTAAACGGCCCGTTCTTATCCCGATATTCAACAATGGCTGCAGCGGTGCGAGCAGAAAGGCCTGATACATAAGAGAGCAGTGAAGGTGATGCAGTATTCAGATCAATACCAACCTGATTAACAGCGCTGATTACCACCTCATCGAGCCGTGACTTGAGCATGGCTGGATCGATATCATGCTGATACTGCCCGATACCGAGGGATTTTGGATCTATCTTTACCAGTTCAGCGAGAGGATCGAGTAGCCTACGCCCGATCGAGACCGCTCCCCGCATCGTCACATCCATATCAGGGAGTTCTTCCCTGGCCAGTTCTGATGCCGAGTAGATGGAGGCACCCTGTTCAGGAACACTGAGGACCAGAACGTCACCCGGAAGGTGCAGGTTTCTAATGAACTGCCAGGTCTCTCTCCCGGCAGTACCATCTCCAACCGCGATAACATTGATCTGGTGAGCGCCACAGAGTTCTCGAATAATCCTCTCTGATCCCATTGGATCCGGCCGGGGGTCATGGGGGAAGATCGTCGCTGTGGTCAGGGGCTGGCCTCCCGTGTCAAGGACAACCATCTTGCATCCGGTTCGAAACCCTGGATCAATTGCCAGGATTCGCTTTGGTCCAAGAGGGGCTGACAAGAGGAGTGCCCGAAGGTTCGCACCAAAGACTGCGGCTGCCTCGAGATCTGCCCGCTCCTTGAGTTCACCCCGAAGTTCACGCTCAAGAGAAGGAGCAATGAGCCTATGATACCCATCAGCTGCTGCATCTGCAACACAGGCTGATGCAGGGCCGGTTCCTTTCACATACTGATCCGTGATCAACCTCACCGCCTGATCCATGTCAGGGCCGATTTTTACCGAGAGAAATCCTTCATCCTCACCCCTGAAGAGGGCAAGAATACGGTGGGAGGGGAGTGAAGCTGCTGATGCACCGGTCCCGACATACTCCTGGTACTTCCCGGAATCTCCAGCCTTGCCCCGTGCAGCAGAAGCAGTGACCTGAGAGGAGCGATGATACAGTCCTCTGACTGCCTGTCTGATAGAGGGATCCTCGCTGATCTGCCCGGCAATGATATCCTCGGCACCGGAAATTGCTGCCTCAGCAGAGACAATACCAGAATTTGCACTGATATACCGGGCCCCTTCTGTGTGAAGATCAATATTCGTATCCTGCCTGAGTATCAACTCAGCAAGGGGCTCAAGGCCCTGTTCGCGGGCTTTATCTGCACGGGTTTTCCGCCTTGGTTTATAGGGCAGATAGAGATCTTCAAGTTCAGCAAGCGTTGTCGCCGCCGTTATCTGGACCGCAAGATCGGCGGTGAGGTGGCCTGCTTCCTGTATCCGGCTGGTGATGAAGAGCCTGCGCTCCTCAACCCGACGAATACGTTCAAGATGACCGGCCAGAGAGAAAATTACCGCATCATCAAGAGAGCCGGTGGCCTCTTTTCGGTACCGGGCAATGAATGGAACCGTGGCCCCCCCATCCAGTAGATCAATACAGACTGCTGCCCGGTGCACCGGAATATGAAGCATCGAAGCAATCTGCTCTGAGATCCGAACGGTCTGTACTGTGCTTGTACCCAGAACATCTGCTAACTCACTCATTATCCTGACCTGTAGTGCTGTACAGATACGTGATGATTCCACAAAGAGCGATCGATCCAAAAAGAGGGGGTGAGATTCTGATTATTCCATCTTGTACTTCTGAATCAGAGCCTTCCAGTCAGGTGAGGCCATCAGGTGAGTCAGACCCGCATCCAGTTTTTCAAGAAGAACGGTATCATCCTTGCGAACTGCAATACCAAACTGCTCATTGGTCTCAATCATGCCTACTTTCATGACAGGTTTGCCAGCGATGATATCATTCATGACTGTACTGTCATACATGACCACATCGATCCTGCCTGCTGCGAGATCTTCAACCGCAAGAGGTGTATTGTCATACTGTTTCAGATTTTCAGCAGGCATAAGGGTCTTATTAACCAGGTTGTCTTCAGCCCAGATTGCAGCAGTACACCCGCGCTGAGTACCAATACTGGCCTTCCCTGCTTTTACCTGATCTAAAGTGATTGATGATCCTGCTTTGGCAACAACCATCTGATTGACCGTCCAGTATGATTTGCTGAAATTGACCTTCTCTTTTCGTTCATCTGTGATGGTCATCCCGGAGTAGACCATATCGATCTTTCCAGCCTGAAGTGCGGGTATGATGCCATCCCATGCGACAACCTGGAAGTCAGGTTCAAAGCCCTGATCTTTTGCGATCCATCTGAGTGACTCGACATCAAATCCGGTTGGAACTCCTTTCTCATCCATCATGGAGAAGGGTGGATATGGAACATCAATACCGACTTTGTATACTTTCATCCCGGCAGCGGCTGGTGCCTGAGGAGTGCTTGTATCCTTATTTAACTGCTTATCCGCAGTAGTCTTTTCCGGTGCGGCAGATTTCTCCTGAGTGGTACAACCAGCACAAAGGAGAAGAAGGACCAGACTCAAACAGAGCCCGGTCATCATCAGTTGCTTTGTCATTACATCACCTATGTGAGGGATGATACATATGTATTCGGAATTGTTCCCCTCAGTTTCCACTCCCCGCCACAGATCAATTCGACCGTGAGACACCGTGTGAGGCCCCCTTTACAGAACTCACTATGGATCTCATGAGAGATTAGATCACAATGGATATATCAGGTCCAACCAAATTATTTTCTTAATGGACAGAAAAGTCATTTCGATCCTGTTGATTGCTATCATAACGATCACAGCATGTATGTGTGGATGTACACAAACTGCACAGAAATCAGAAAAAACACCAATCCCGACCCAGACTATTACAGGGTCTGCTGCTGCAGAGAAACAGTCCTACATCGTAGGTATTGACGGGGAGTATCCACCCTACAGTTTCATGGACAAGAACGGAACTGCACAGGGATTTGATGTTGAATCTATCCAGTGGATTGGAAAAGAGATGGGCTTTGATGTTAAGATTCAGGCGATCGCATGGGATGGTATCATTCCGGCACTGAACGCAGGGAAGATCGATATGGTCTACTCAGGGATGACCATCACTGATGAACGGAAGGAACAGGTCAACTTCAGCAAGCCATACTGGAAAGTGAACCAGTCTGTTGCGACACAGAATGACAACCCACTGACTTTTGCTGACTTTAAGGCAGGAAAAGGAAGAATTGGTGCTCAGCGCGGGACAACCGGAGCATTCTGGGTTGAAGAGAACCTGGTTAATAAGAGTATCATCAAAGCTGACCAGCTGGTCACCTATGATAACTTCCCACTGGTAGCAACAGATCTCCAGAACAAGCGGATCGACTTTGCAGTCTATGACCGGCCACCAATGCTGGATGCAATTGCAGATAAACCACTGCATATCATTGGCGAGATAGACACCGGCGAGGAGTATGGGGTCGCTATCCGCAAGTCAGATGCAAAACTCCTAGAGACCATCAATACCGGTCTTGACAAGCTCATGCAGTCCCCGAAATGGGCTGAACTGCAGAAGAAGTACGAGATGGCATAACTCCCTTCTTCTTTTCTGAAAACCAATCAAATCTGGATCTTTTTATGAGAATGAGAGTCCGAAAGGAAGGCAAATATTCTGCTACAATTCCAGCCCGTTCTCTGGAGAGTTGTTGATGGATGCAATTACTATACTTGTTGACTGGTTTCCGTACCTGATAACCGGGATCGGGATTACCTTAGGACTAGTCGCGATATCCCTGATAATAGGAATCGTATGTGGACTTCCTATGGCTCTCGGGCAGGTATACGGGTCTCTTCCGGTGAAATCGATAATCTCCCTGTATGTCTGGTTTTTCAGAGGGCTGCCTGTTCTTGTGCTCCTCTTTCTCTTCTACTTTGGAATTTTCCCGGCTCTCTCCCTGGATCTTCCAGCATTTTTTGTTGGAGCAACCGTCCTTGGTCTGCGGGGAGCTGCATATCAGTCACAGATTTTCAGAGGTGCAATTCAGTCAGTCTCGGAAGGACAGATGACGGCAGCACGCTCTCTGGGGATGAGCAGGTTTCAGGCCATACGATCGATTATTCTTCCCCAGGCGATGCGTATTGCCCTTCCTGGCTGGTCAAATGAGTACCCTGAAATTTTGACCGAGTCTTCGATATGTTATGCTATCGGGGTTGCTGAGCTGCTGACACGGTCGTCACAGATCGTTTCACAGACGTATGTGACCATGCCGATCTACCTTGCCTGTGCAATAATTTTTATCCTGCTCAGTTATGCAGGAACTCATGCCATCCAGAGACTTGAAAAGAAGATTGCCATACCCGGATTTGGCCCGGGAGGATCATAACTATCATGACTGATTCAGAGTATATTCTTCAGGTTGAAGATATCCGTAAATCTTTTGGAAATACCGAGGTGCTGAAAGGGGTATCGTTTAATGTGAAGAAAGGGGATACTGTCTGCTTTATTGGTCCGTCAGGAACCGGAAAGAGCACCCTTCTCAGATGCATAAACCAGCTAACCATCCCTGACGGAGGGAAGATTCTTCTGAATAATGAAGAGGTCACCCACGCCGGATCTCGGATAAACTATTTTAGACAGAAGATCGGGATGGTTTTTCAGAACTTTTTCCTCTTTGACCACCTTACTGCAGTCAGAAATGTTGAGATAGCCCTGATCAAGGTTAAAGGAATGAAGGCCAAGGAAGCCAGGGAAAAGGCCATGACCGAGCTGCGCCAGGTAGGCATGGCTGACTGGGCTGATCATTACCCGGCAGAACTATCGGGAGGGCAGGCACAGCGGGTCTCTATCGCCCGGGCACTTGCCATGGATCCTGAGGTGATGCTATTTGATGAACCAACCAGTGCTCTGGATCCTGAGCTTACCCGTGAAGTGCTGGAAGTTATGAAGAAACTCGCGCTTGAGGGAATGACGATGCTGGTGGTCACTCATGAGATGGGATTTGCCTGTTCTGTTGCCAATCAGATTCTCTTTATGGAGCATGGCGTCATCAAAGAGCAGGGAACTCCTCATGCTCTGATGAATGATCCTCAATATGAACGTTGTAAGGCCTTTATCGGCCAATTCAGGGAGTATTCCCAGTAGTTCTATCATGGATCAGATAACTTTTTTGTTTACCGTGATGGTTCCGGCGTTCTGGAACGGACTGCTGGTCACCCTTTCGCTCATTGCAGCGACTGCTCCGATCGGTTTTGTGATAGGTGTTCTCCTGGCATGCGGAAGAGTGTATGGAGGAAAACTCATCGGAGGGATATGTCAGATCTATACCATTTTTTTTAAGGGATGCCCCCTCCTTCTCCTCCTGTTTATTCTGTACTTCGGACTCCCCCCCTACGGGATCACGTTAAGTCCGTTCTTTGCCTCGGTTCTTGGGTTTATATTCTGCAATAGTGCATATAACTCAGAATATATCAGGGGAGCAATTCTATCAGTCAAAGAAGGACAGCTCACGGCGGCAACTGCACTTGGAATGACCCGCATTCAGTCTATTATCTATATTGTTCTCCCGCAGGCTCTTCGCCGGGCTATTCCTGGTGTATCTAATGAGTTCATCTATCTGATCAAGTACTCATCACTGGCATACATGATTACAGTGATAGAGCTGACCGGAGCCGGGAAACTGATCGCAACCAAGTATTTTGCCTATAATGAGACCTTCTTTGTCTTAGCGATCGTCTATCTGCTCCTGGTCACTATCACTACGTTCGGGGCAAATGCCCTGGAGCGAAAATACTCTGTTCCCGGATAAATTACGATCTGATGAAACACTTCATGTTTCATCTATTGATGAACTGAAGGTTCACGAACGATTCTCTTTTTTGTACCGCAGGTATGAGTAGAATACGAGCCCGCATACCCCGATCAGCATCGGCACCATAATAAAAAGATATGCCATATCAGGTATTATCACCCCGCCTAGGCAGAAGAGTCCGGCAATCGCAAACACATAGACCCCTGCCTGATGCGTCTCTTTCCAGACCTGATCACTACTCATGGTCCAGGGTGTCCGGATGCCGACAAACCAGGTCTTCTTGACCGACCTGAAGAAGAATCCAATACCCCCATAGAGGAGACCAAAGAGAATTGACATCAGGATATTCATCTCGATCTGAATCCCAATCGCCCAGAGGAGGGTCACAATATACAGGGCAGAGAGAAATAGTACAACGAGCAGTATTAATCCCTCATAAGCAGGCTGAAAATCATGATACTGCTCATAGAGTGGATCATACCGGGGGAGGAAAACCATCAGACCAAGTATGAGAAGAGATAATGCCGGGAGGAAAAGGAGACCGGGGATCTTCGGCATATACCCATCAACATCACCGTTTACATTCCAGTGAGATGGGAGTTGATCAGGCAGGGAGGGCATCAGATATACTCCCCAGGCAAGCGTAACCAAAATTATTAGAATTGAAACGATGAGTGCGGGTCGCATAAAGATATATCGGATTCGTGAGATTAAAGGATCTCTGTTCACCGAAGACACGCATTGTTATCTGCTACTCTACCTCCCCATTTTTGAGACCACCCTTAAAAACGGAGTTATTAAATCGTTTTTACAACGCCACAGGATGCTGAGATCGGATCCCAATCTGATGTCTGATACGCATATATACAATGACCAATAGCATCGCTATACTGAAGCGGTTATCCAGAGATTCAGACTAAACAGGAGGCATATAGAGGCATTTTAGCCATAGGATAAAAGGTAAATAAACAAGGATCCAGATTATCGTTTCTTTCCGGATCGGGGTATAAATTGAGAACATTTACCGGTTGCCATAGTATGAGGAGTATTACATCCTCCCAATTTTCCTCTGATGTCTGGTTGAGGAGCGATTGTCAGTCATAATATTGATATATCCCAGATCTCTGATATCTCAATAGTTACCGATATACCCGTGATTTTATACGATAAACTCTGGTGTATCGGTAGTACCCAATATAGACATTTAAAATTCTGAAGATTTTTCTTCTCCTATCTGTTTTGAATACCCTGAGTATCGAAGCAGGTATTGTGCAGGATAATCTTGTGACCTGTACCAGCCAGACATATATTTAGGAGATGGAAATGATATCAAACACGTGATCATGATGGATAATTCAGATATCATCCTATTATTACTGGTTATAATGATTGTACCGGCCAGTTATGGAGAGTTAAATGGTGGGAGCAGTATTGTTCCTGTCCCTACAAGACCTTTTGAATATCATGAGTTACGCTGTGATCCTTTTCAAGAACAAAACATATCACTATTCACGGAATATCAATTTGCAGAACATTCAACAACTGATTCGGTATGGAACATATCTGTTGGAGTACCATTAAGAGTCAAGGGAATAACCTGGGCAGGGGAATATGTTCCAGAAGGAATTCTCAATAATATGGTTTTTACTCCGGATATGGGATATGATTATGTGATCATTCCGATTCAGATCCAAAACATTGGCGAAAAAGAGTTTTGTTTTGATCTCTCCAGGCTGAATCTTACCAACAACCAGACAGGGATAGAATATCCGATTGATGAAGATATGGATTTTCTTAAGCATCCGCTTTCACAGTTAAATTATGTCCCAGGGGATGGGGGGTCAGGGAACATTGCGTATCAAGTACCTAACGATACCGAGGATATTGACCTGGTTGTTAGGCTTCAGGATAAAAAAATTGTCTACTTACTGGAAGCATAGTGAGAGATTTTTTGAAATATGGGCTTATTGCTGAATATTTTATATATTGGTCTTCAGATGGCAGGCTTGTATCGATGAGGATCTGCCTGAGGGTTTTTGGATGAAATACCTCTCCAAATATGATGGGGAACAGGTACTCATAGAGGATCAGCATGATGATAAATCACATGATTCCCACTCTGACGAACCAGGACTATTGAATCGACATCACTGACTGACTCTCCCAGGCGAGTTGCTGGGGATAATCTCCTGATAGATGCGGTTTGGAATCTGGGTCTTCCCAGTGCTAACCAGGGAGATCAAACCCTAGATCCTGCACATAGGCAATATCTTCTGTATGAAGGATCCCATCATAGACTTCTCCCATGGGGGATCTGTTCGACAACCCTTCTCACCCATTCCTCTTTGAGGTTGTCTGCGATTTTATCAAGATGATTCTGCCGCCGTAGTATCATGTGTTCCTTTACCTCTTAACCATCAATGAGGTAATCGAATTCCGCCGGTATTTTCCCTTTTTGAGTTCAAATATGGACTCATAGGCAAGGACGTTGACCAGCCATGGCTGACCGGAGGTCAGATGCCAGATAGCATCCAGTGCTGTAGGTTCAAAGATCTGATCGGTCTCATCGATATGGTACGGACTAGGAATTCGGATATCTTCGGCCTAATAGTTACCAGAGCTTAAGGATATTCTTTGAGAAAACATATAACCATATAAGCAAATGATTATGTACAGATGATTCCATGTATGGATAACGAACATGATCAGCTTTGTAGCATTATCCCCGATATTGCCGGTACATTCAAGGCCCTTGGGGATACCAACCGGCTCCATATCATCCACCTGTTATCAACCGATACAAGTGGGACGCTCGGTGTCGGGGAGCTAGCGGAACAACTTGGCATTTCACAGCCCGCGGTCTCACAGGCCCTCCGCATTCTCAAAAGTGAAGAGATTGTTGACTCGCGAAAGGTAGGATCCTATGTCTATTACACTATCAATCGGGAACGGATTGTGCAATTCCGGGATCACTTTGATTTGATGTATGCAAATGTCATGGCAAAATGTGACAGAGAACTTGTACGAAAAAAAATCCATTCCAGGGAGTTGAATGCCTGTGTTATCTTTTTCTCATACAGTGGGGTGACCCGGGCGCTGGCCCGGCAGATCCGGAATGCATGTGGGTGTGATCTCATCGAGATTATGCCACAGAAGAAGTATTCAACATTTTACGTATATACGACCGGTTTACTACATTCCAGGAAGGGTATCTGCGATCCCATTTTCCCGGAAACAATTGATGTTTCGCAGTACGATCTCCTCATCTTCGGCACACCAGTCTGGATCGGTAATCCTACGCCCCCCATGAATTCCGCAGTCAGGGCCCTTCGCGGTTGTGAGGGGAAGAAAGCAGTCGTATTCGTAACCAGCTACGGTCAACCCGGTGAGGCCCTTCGGCATATCAGGGAGGCACTTATCTCCAATGGAGTTGAGGTCCTTTCAGAGAAGAATCTGACTGAAAAAGATATTAAAAGCCAGAATGCAGGAAAAGAACTTATCTGGCAGATAGTTGAGGCATACCTTGCTTCGGGTTCCGAGAAACAAGATAATACCATGCAAGGGCTCTCGGGATGAGAAAAGAGTGGGAAATAACATCATGAACACAGTCATATATTACTTTACCGGCACCGGCAACACCCTTGCCGTTGTCCGCAACCTTGCTTTGGAACTTGGCGACACAGAATTGGTCTCCATTCCAAAGGTTACAGGCCAGCTCAAGATCGTCGCTGATGCGGATGCTGTAGGCATCGCCTTTCCAGTCTATTTCCTCGACATGCCTGGTATCGTGAGTGAGTTTGTTAAAAAAATCCAGCTCACCAAGCCGTATATCTTCGGTATTGCCACCTGCGGGGAGCGGCCGGGAGGAGCCCTCTTCAACCTGAAATCCCTTCTTGAAGGAAAGGGAGCTACACTTTCAGCCGGATTTGCCTTTTTTATGCCTGAAAACTATATTGGCCCGATAGACCTGATGGGAGACGCTCCCCACCGGCAGGAAAAGTATGCCGCTGCACAAAGCCGGATTGCGGCCATTACAACAGCCATCCGGGAAAGAGGGCAGTCTGCGCCTGAAGGAAGTGACTCTGCACTCCTGAGGCTCGGAGGAGGTATCACAAAGGCATTTGCAACAACGCTCTACAATACCCCCCATCGTCTCCATGCAACCGCCAACTGCAACCACTGCCTGACCTGCGAACGGATCTGCCCGGTACAGAATATTACTGTGGCAGAGGATGGCGTACACTGGGGAGATTCCTGTATCCAGTGCTATGCCTGCATCCACTGGTGCCCGAAAGAAGCGATCGAAATCGGCGCTAGGACTTCAGGAAAACCGCGGTACCACCATCCGGAGGTAACGCTTGCGGACATGATAAGCCAGCGGGGGGATGCATGACAGACTCCTGCCGCAGTGACTGCCCTGCCTGCCGATTGTCAGGTGTCCTTCGCAGGATGGGGACCGGGAAAACTGTGCTTGCATCCTTCGTTCTCTGGTTGATCGCTACAGTTCTCATCAACGGGAAACCATTCGGGCTTGCTCAACTTCAGGAGATAACTGGCGGGCCGACCATCCTTGACATGACGTTCACAACAGGTCCAAATAGCGTCTATGCCGTTCTTTCTGCCCTCGGGGATGCGGGCCGGGTGTTCGATCTTACCCATATCGTACCACTCGACCTGGTCTTTCCGCTCACGTACGGCCTCTTCCTTGCGGTCGGAATTTCGTGGGCCCTCTCCCGCCTGCTCCCTGAGGAAAGCCCATTGTTCCTACTGAACCTTGCCCCGATCTTCGCTGCAGCAGCGGATTACTGCGAGAACGCGGGGGTCATCACCCTTCTCCTTACGTACCCGGCCCAACTCGATTCCGTTGCATGGTTTGTAAGCATCATGTACATCATCAAATTCTTCTTCTCGGTGGTCAGTTTCGTAACACTCATCATAGCTCTGGTAGGATGTGTTGTCCTGGTCCTGGCACACCGTCCCGGCAGGGGTACTTCGCTATGAACGGGCAGAGAGCATCAAAGAACCATATCCTTCCATATCGGGAATTGTTCAATGCAACGATCACAGAAACCCTCAGCCAGGCAGTCCGAATCATTGCTTCAGAGCCAGTTCTTACCATTCCGTGCGCAATGATCCTGCACCACCAGCGAAAAGCAGCGCAGGTAAGGAAAACGCACGAGTGTGACGGTCTGGTAGTCCCGCCCGTCATGATTGTCAGTATTACTTCACGCTGCACCCTTGCCTGTGCTGGCTGTTATATGCATGGCCGGGGTGAGATACCGGGTGCAGAGATGACGCAGGAAACCCTTGTATCCATTACCGACCAGGCAGCAGAACTCGGGGTCTCCATCATCGTAGTCGCGGGGGGCGAACCACTTATTCGGCAGGAGGAGATTGTCAGGATGGCAAAGATCCATCCCACGATCCTCTTCCCGGTCTTTTCAAATGGTCTTCTCATCGATGAGAAGATGGCAGACACGATCGCAGGCAGTCGGAATATCGTCCCAGTGCTCAGTTTTGAAGGTTTTCGCGAGGAGACTGACCTGAGACGAGGCAGAGGTGTCTACGACTCACTTCTCTCTGCCTGTGCCCGTCTTCGGAAGAGAAATGTTTTCTTTGGCTGCTCGATCACGACAACCCGGGAGAATTTTGATCATGTCAAAGGGGAAGCATTTATCAGGGAGTTACTTGGCTTCGGCACCCGGCTCTTTACCTTTATCGAGTACGTTCCCATGGAGTCGGGGACACAACACCTTGTCCTGACCCATGAGCAGAAAAAAAACCTGCAAACTGTTCTTGCAGATTTCAATCGTACATTCCCGGCGCTCTTCCTCTGCTTCCCTGGCGATGAGGACTATTATGGAGGGTGTCTTGCCGCGGGCAGGGGTTTTGTACATGTCAACTCGTCCGGGGACCTCGAACCCTGCCCTGCAGCCCCGTTCTCGGATGTGAACCTTGCTGAGGTGCCGCTTAAGGATGCACTCAGGTCCAGGCTGCTCGCACGGTTGCGCGATGACCCCACCATGCTCACGGAATCCGAAGGCGGCTGCGCCATCCGGGCGAACCAGAGATGGGTGCAGGAGATCCTAAGCTGAAAATGATACCTGAGTGGCGAAACTCCCAGAAGGGAATCAGATATAATCAAAGGAAAAAATATGGAAACAAAAGGAAATGAACAAGAGGATTCTGAAACCATGAATTCTCTCGTGATTGTCTTCTCGTATCATCATAAGAATACAGAAAAGATCGCCAAAGTCTTTGCGAAAATTCTCAAGGCACCGTTAAAAACGCCTCATCAGGTTGAGCCTGAAGAGATCGCAGAGTGTGATCTGGTAGGGTTCGGGTCAGGGATCTATGATGCAAAAAACCACCAATCTCTTCTCAACCTTGCCGATACCCTGCCGCAGGTCACCGGCAAAAAAGCATTCATCTTCTCAACCTGCGGGGTCCCGGCCATTGTGTATGATGGAGAACGATTCAGGGAATTTGTGCTTAAAAACCACACATTGCTTCGGAAAAAACTCGAGTCGAAAGGTTACACGATTGTTGATGAATTTGGCTGCAGGGGTTTTAACACGAACAGTTTCCTGAAATATTTCGGGGGGATCAACAAGGGCAAACCAGACGCAGAAGATCTCAGGCATGCTGAAGAGTTTGCCCGGAACGTGAAGTTGAAGGTCTGTGGAGAAGAGAAACACTCATGAACTGCTTCGCGGTTCATGAGGGTTTCCTTATGAGGTGAGATACCGATTTTCTTCTGGAAATTCATGATACCAGTGATGCATGTTCGGAATGGGAAGGGGTGCGTCCCACCTGCTATGGCCGCTATTGAGAGTCAGGGTCCGGATTTGAACCGAAGTATAGGTGATCTGCGGTCAACCGTGTGACCACTCCGCCACCAGGGTCTGGATGAGCGTATCATGATGAGTAATCGCAGACAGAACACGTGGGTGCCTTCGTGCGTACAATCCGATTCCATCAGCCGAGATCATTTCATTTTTATTTCCAGATGCACTTCGGCAGAACAGACATAAATCCTTCCATAATGTGTATCGGATGAAAAGTAACCCGGATAAAGTTTGGGAATCGGAATTGGGTCATAGGTCTTACCATATATCCACAATGCATCAGGCGCCTGTACAAAAGCGTGTCTGATATGGGTGCTTCAATCAGGATAAAATTACCTTCTCCAGAAATATACAACAGTCCCATCTTTTTCAGCTCACGTTCGGTATATCGACGCGACTCTGTTATCATGGAACGAGTCTTCCGGATATGGGATCCATCATCTGCAAGAGCACCGAGTGCAGCGACCTGCGCTAAAGTATTTACAGAGTAAACCGGTGACGTACGTCTGATGATATCAGTAACCTTGCAGCTCGATGCCAGATAGCCGATTCGTAATCCAGCTAGACCATACATCTTGGAAAATGTCCTGAATACAACGAGATTCGGGTACTGTGGTATGAGGTTGATTCCATCTGGATAATCCGAAGCCGTGACATATTCTGCATATGCCTCATCAATCACCACTATCTGCTCACCATGCACCTTATCAAGAAATTCACAGAGAGTTTCATGGTTCCAGTAAGTACCGGTCGGATTGTTGGGATTACACAGGTAGATAATTTTTGTTTTTTTATCTCGTGCTGCTAGGATTGCAGCACTATCAAATCCATTATTCTTAAGGGGAATGAGATGTACCTGAATTTCTGAATACTCAGCGATCCATTCATACATAGAGAAGGTTTTATCGGCAGTAATAATTGTATCACCAGGCCTACAGAATGCCTGTACAATAGAATTAACTCCTTCATTTGCCCCATTCCCTATAATGAATGAGTTCATTGGCAGCCCATATAGTTGTGATAACCGATGCCTCAAGTGATATGAATCCCCACTTGGATATTGCGAAACCAAATCCGGATCGAATCTGGTTATTGCATCTTTGGCTGCCTCGGGGGGGCCGAGGACATTTTCATTATTATTCATCCGGTACAGAAAAGGTGCATGAAACAATGTTTTGAGAATATCATCAGGTTGGCTGGGAATATAGGGAGATATATTCTGTATATGTGGAGGAATTTTCTGTAGTATCAGAGGTTGTGAATCATTCATCACTGGTTTTCACCCATATAGTAGAAAACAAGGATATCACCAGATCCTCCCCAGGGAATTATATAGGACGGAGAAAATCCTGATTTCAGAAGTGCTGGAACAAGAAAGACCTCCATCTCGTTGCTGAGATCCATCTCATACGTTATACAGGATATTCTTTGTTCAGAAAGATAGGTAATATGAGCAGCAAGGACTAACGCAGCATCGGAACCAACAGTTCGCAAGGAGAGTGATGTAATCTTCCTGTTATTATCAATCCTGACTGAAAAAACAGTAAATTCGTCTGGTGCTTCTCCAGCAGGAATAGAAGAGATGAGGACTCTTGGGAGATTCAAGTTATCGTACCACTGGCTAACAGTCTGGACAAAATCAGGATGAACGACAACAGTTGCTCCGGTATCCTCTTCAAGCTGGCGATACAGGGGTGTATGGGAGTTAAAAAAATCTACCCGACCAATATTATTGGAATTCCAGGGAATCGGTGGTAACCGTTCAAACCAGGATTCTGGTGTACCGGGGATCGGGCTTCTGATGATGAGGCTCTTCAAACCTATCCTTCCAACCGATTCTAGTAGAAATCTGGTGATTTCTTCTCCAGCCTGATGACCGGGTACAAATACATATGGTCCATACACATCTATAAGATGTTCTCCCTGGGCCCAGAATATACATCCAGCCACATTTCCCTTTCCGTCACTATAGATGGCAGCCTGCAGTTCACCGTTTCTGATCATATCAATGATCTTACCCGGGTAGCGACAAAAGTCTGGTACATGGGTCCCATATGTTTGTATAACCCTGATTGCAGCCTGTTTTATTTCTTCATGAGTTCCCGTTGTACAACTCAAATGGGGTAATGATGTAGGAAGTGTATTCAGAGTACTATCAGATGCCAAGGGATACTGCTTTTCGATGATAAGGTGAACAACTGTTTCATCTGAAGTACCTTGATCAAGAATAAAACGGTCAACAACATGTGCCACAATAAATATTTCCATTTGAGCCAGGCACCCGGGATCTCCGGGATCATTGACGGCAGTAATATTCAATACATGAAGCGGGATAGGAATCAGGTGAAAATTAAATGTTATTTGGACATAGTGCCCACATTCTTTGAGATTCAACGTAAGATCTGAAATACCATCAGAATGCGATACCAGATACGTATACATATCCTCACAGGCAAGAACTGAACGTTTTATATCATCAGCAGAAAGACCATATGCAATTGCCACCTGTTCTGCTACATTGGTGATAACCGGAAGCATATCCTGAGAGAGGGGGACTTTTAGTTCGATCGATCTCTTCATTCCAGTCTCTCTCTAAACCTATTCAAGTATTAGGATAAGAA
>DATMXW010000154.1:0-4109 GCA_035561295.1 Methanospirillum sp.
GCATAGTTAATATATTACAATCACACATCTTTTCTGGAGCGATAATCTCCTACCCTACTTACATAGAATAAACCCATCTCAAGATCATGACTTTCAAGCATCAACTTCTGGTGTTGCCTACAATACACCCATATACCGGCATAACAATCTGTTTGAAGTACATGACAGCTAAATTTTTTTACTTCTAGATTAGATTAACGTAGGTTCGCAGTATCTACATACTGTGTCGTACTATCAGGTTCGAAATGTGATAACCAACCTCATGGTTATAACATTCCCTGCAATCGTTACAAGGATCTAAAATCGCTATTGGAAATCAGAACAGTTAAGATCTGGATATATTTTTTTGTCAGGGTCAGTAGAAAGAGTTGACAGCAGAGTCGCCATACCCTTATGCTGATATTAATTCCTGATCGGAAGGGTGAATGATAATGTCGTTCCATTCCCCGGTCCATCACTTATGACCATAATAGTCCCCTGATATTTATCAATTATCTGCTTTACAATAGGGAGTCCCAGACCATGGGTATCTATAGAGTGCCGGGAATGATCTGCTTTATAGAAGTAATCAAAGATACGTTCTTTATCCTCATCCCTCAATCCAATTCCGCTATCAGATATTGATATGGTGACTGTTGATTCTTGGGATTCAGCATTGAATTCAATTTTTCCCCTATCCTGAGTAAATCGGATAGCATTACTCATCAGCTCCTCAAGAACCAGATAGAGACTCTTATCAGGAATTTGTACAAATAACGGTGTAGGAATAGTATTGATAAAATTAATCTCTTTAAGGTGTATCTCATCGAGATATTTTACCAGAATCTTCTCAACAAGAGAATGAATATCTGTGTATCCATACTCCTCATCTTCCTCTGGAGTTTGCATCTGGCGTAACAATAAAATTTTATCCAGGAGAAGTTTTATCCGGTGTGCACCGGCTCCTATCGTTTCAATGGTAGTGAGAAGTTCGGGATCTGTCACTCCGTTTTTGAGAAGAGGAAGCAGTCCGATGATTGGGGTGAGTGGTGTCCTGAGATCATGACCAATTTGGGTGATAAGTTCATTTTTTCGCTCTAGAAACCGTTCGATAAGATACGACCGTTCCTGGAGATCAACATTCATTAGTGCAAGTTCATGAGATTTTTGTGTAATCTGGGTGGTATATGACTCATTAAGTGCTTCAACCTCAAGCCTTTCAATAGTCGAACCGATAAGAGCAGCAGCCGTCATCAACGCTTTGCACTCTGGAGCAATCCAGTCACGGGGGTTTAGTTTATCCTCAAAAACTAGAATGCCAAAGAGATCACTCTTTCTAAAAATTGGGAATATTGCCAACGATTTTATTCCGCAAGTATTTAAAAATTCACATTCTCCGCTTGGGAAAGAATTAATAGATCCTGCAATATATTCACCATTTTTTAAAAGAAAGAGCCATCTTGAAAGATCAGGACCCCATTCAGTATAAAACTGAATGAACGGACGATACTGAACAGAGTCATCGACACTTACCCAGGGTTGATATCGTGGTTCTTCAGATAATTCTCCCAGTTTATCCGAGGGTACTCTGATATATACACGGGAGACCGAGAGTATCTCTCCAAGAATTCCAAAAATAATTTGGAAATCAGGGGAGCTAAGTTGGTGCATAAGTATAGTCACTGCCTTACTAACAGATTCAAGAATAGCATCACGTTTCCGGAGTGCACTTATAAATTCAGTCCGCTCGGTTACATCTGTGGTAACTCCTCTTAACCCAACCAGGTTACCTTTGTCATCTAACAGGGGATAGGATCTGATATTTAATACCAGGAGGCTCCCATCTTTGTGTCTTGCCTCAACATCAAATGATAGTAGACCTTTTATTTTCGAAAGTTCTTTTTCAAGAACTGATTTCATCTTTATTTGGCCTTCAGGAGAGAGTATAGTGAGAACAGATCTTCCAATCAGCTCTTCAGGGGGGAACCCGAACATATCAACACTTCGGGGACTTACATACGAAAAAGATCCATCCGGTTTGATATCCCAGATTACATCAGGAATTGTTTCAATAATCGTGCGGAATTTTATCTCGCTTATTTGCAAGGCTTCTTGTAATTGAGCAAGTTCAAATAATTGACTCCTAAGTTCTTCCTCTGCCGCAGCAATTTGCTCATACGCTGCAAGAAGCTCTTCCTGGGCTCTTTTGCGTTCATTATTATTAAAAAAAGTTTCTAGAAGACATTCCCGACCTTGAAAGGTAAATGGAACAACATATTTAATAATAGAAATTCGTGTTCCATCAGCTGTAATGAGAAAACGCTCAGAGTTATCAACAGTCTGATGAAGGTCTGTAATCGGACATGAGCCAAGTTCTGTCGGGCATATATAACTATGGCATATTCGATGAAGTATCTGGTCTTTATCTGCTCCTATCATTGTAGCTGCTGCAGGGTTAATATCAAGAATTTCATGAGTTTTCGCATCAATGATAACTATTCCTTCTCTGACTGATGAGAAAATCAGGTTAAGATAGTCGGTCTTATCCCTTAAATCAGCTTCAGCTCTCTTCTGTTCAGTGATATCAGTGTGAGTTCCTGCGATCCTGACCGCAAGGCCCTGCTTATCACGTTTAAAAACTTTCCCTCTCGATAAAACCCACTTCCACTCTCCAGATTTCATTAACAACCGTTCTTCAAATTGAAAAAAATTAGAATCTCCCTGATAATGTGCATATAACGCAGCCATAGAGGTCGGAAGGTCATCAGGATGTACGAGATTCCGCCAGTTAATACTAGCGTACTGTTGAATTTCCTCGATGGTATATCCAAGCATCTCCCACCCCCGTGGATTCATGTAAAACTCCCCCGATATCAGATCAATATCCCAAGACCCCTCATTCGCCCCATTAAGAGCAAGTCGCATTCTCTCCTCACTCTTTGCAAGGGCATGAATTGCCTGATTTCGTTCTATAGATTTTTTTAGTTTGTGAGAGAGTTCTGCAAATTGGGATCTTGGGTCCCCACCTTTCTGAAGGTAAAAATCAACCCCGTTATCGATCGCCTGGATAACCACCTCTTCTCTTCCTCTTCCAGTAAACAGAATGAAAGGTATATCTCCATATTGGGTCCTTATCTGCTTGAGAAATTCTATTCCATCCATACCAGGCATCTGGTAATCGGAAATTATTGCATCATATGAATCTGAATTCAGACGAACAAGTGCTTCCAATGCAGAGTTGCATGTCTCAACAGTAAACTCACCAGAACGCTCCAAAAATTTTTTGGCAAGCATCAGCAGATCGGGTTCATCATCTACATAGAGGATTGATATCATTGAGGTATTCCCTAATGTGAATCGTTCTTCGTACTATTTCGATGAATTTCTTGGAACCAGACATGACCGTATTTTTTTAACGGATCTCCGGTTTCTGGCCGTTAGTATACTGGATGAGCAATATACATTTGTGTGAATAATAGATGGGCAGATTACCTATAAAATATGGATCATGGTATTGAGCTTACTACTCTCAAATTAGTGATCTGTGGTCAATCACATGGCCATTTGGCACTAAAGCTTTTGCAGATATACTGGGAATAACTACATGCGAAGTAAGTACTACTATCTGACATCTCATTATTTCGTCTGGCTCACTATCTCCTAAATGCTGAGTTCCATACACTCGTCATGATTTGGGTGTGTCAAGATGGTAACTTTTCAGCCACCAGAGTAACTGGGAACATTTGGAGATATTCATTAACAGAGCGTAACCAGTGAACGAGAGGATCATTATTACCTTCCTCCTCTCTCACAATTGAATCTGTCTAAAAAACTCACCGTACTCAGCCAGAAGAGTTTTTCGTTCAGCGTGCTTCTCCCCGACAGAGTGAAATGACCTCATGCCTCCTAGTCCTACATAAAGTTCTGAACTATGAAGGTACCCACGTTACACCCTACATAGATATAGACATCACCAAGACTACCGAAGTGTTTTTGAGAGAGGGTGAAAACTATAGTCAGCGAACATACCTTTCAAGGTGAGCTCAAAAAAAGAGAATACTAAAAAAACCCGCCATACGATGGAGAATCCTCCAAAAATGTTTATAGGTCGGAATTTCATTATGGCTAAA
>DATMXW010000155.1:0-3304 GCA_035561295.1 Methanospirillum sp.
GGCTCTCAATAGCGGCCACAGCAGGTGTGTCACACCCGTTCCCATTCCGAACACGGAAGTTAAGACACCTCACGTGGAAGACGGTACTGAGGTACGCGAGTCCTCGGGAACTCTTCCTCGTTGCTATTGTTCTAAGCTCTATGAGCGACTCTTTTAATTATTGTTACTGGAATACATACTGTTGATTACATTTTATAATAGCGTAGCTTAATCCGGTTCCTTGTCGATAATATAGATATCAGAGTACCAGATGGCAACTATATATAATGTAGAAGATTATGAGTGGCTGGTTTATTTGTTCAATGGATTTACTCTTGTATTTGTAGGGTTATATCTGCTTGGGACCCTAATGGGTGTATCAAATAGTGATAAGACACTCCCTACTATGATTGCCTCCCTGGCTTGCATTGTGATGTCAATATACTTCTTTGCAGAAGCATTATTTGCAAAAAATAAGATTGAGTTTACATTAGATCTGGGTTTGCTAAAGATTAAGCGATAATTCTCAACATAATAGTCAACCGGAATGTCTTGATTACAATCTTCCGGTCTTTTTTATATTCTCATCAAGGTAAAAATTACTTATTATCTTTCTTGCTATGAGCGGCCCAATGCTGCAGATATTCCTGCTTCTCATTATCCCGAGGAGAATCACCCGGTGCCTGTCGGGATTCTTCTTTTGGCAGGACGGGTTTTTTAGATTTTTTTGAACCCTGGTATGGATGGGGATTTTTCGGTGGCTTTTCCTTTATCTTTTTTGGTTTTGTCGTAGGCCATCCTTTATCTGCATCCCGTTTTGATTGTGACGGTTTGCCGGATTTCTGTTCATTCTGCCTGGGTGAGTGTTGAGGCTTTTTATTCCCTGGGATTTGATCTTTTTTGCTTTCAGTTCTCTGTGCAGGCTGCCTGGATTGTGTGGTTCCTTGTAGAGGTTTCTCTGGTCGCGTTTTTTCAGAAATTTTGGGAGCAGGTCTTTGTGTTATTCTATCCGGAATTACTTTATCAGGCTTTTTAGGAGCTTGTGGAGTTGTTTGTTTGGTTTTTACCGGTTGTGCGGGTCTTTCAATGGCCACTAATTCCTTTATGGGTCTTTCGGATTCGATCGGTTTTCCATAACTCCGGGTAGACTGAGATGGACCACGGGTTTCTGAAGAGTAACCACGCTGATTTGAATTTCTTCCCTGACCAGGCATCTGTCCTATCCAGCGTGAGCCCTCTGGGCGTGCAGTCTTTTTCAGGTTAGCCTTCTCCTTTGATGGAACACTATCAATCAAGAGTCTGCGACCTTCAAAGATCGATTCGCTCAGTGTCTCCTGAATTTTCCTGGCCTGCTCCGGAGTTCCCATTTCTACAAATGCATATCCTTTATCCGGGATGACCTTTACCCCGATGACATCACCATATGGTGACAGGAGGTTTCTCAATTGATTATCTGTGACTGAAAATGTCAGATTTCCGATAAATAACTTTTTTGGATTCATATTGTTCCTTTCTATGAAATATGGATTCTGTAAGATTATGAGCACCCTAATAGTTCTAGAAGGTATTATATGTTTCCTTTCTCTTTATTTCTATCGTACGGGTTTCATTAGACAGTTCAAAGTCAGTTTGTGAATTTCCCATGGTTGATGAGATGGAAAGGCTTTGGTGATATGAATTGTGAAGTGGTATCAGTATTCTATAAAAGAGGATATCGGTATTATTCAGGTCCGGATGGGCAATTTACATCTGCCGGAACGGCTACAAGCGTCTCTATTTCCATTCGGTCCGCCCGCTTTAACACCATATTCATTGCCACTTTTTCATTGGGAGCTTCAAAGATGACTACCGTATCATATTTCCCCAAGGTCCAGTATATCCCCTTATATTTAATTTCTCCTTTACTATCATCTTCGATGTCCTTCATGTTCTGGGCAATAACTTCCTTGCTTAACAGTTTCTTAAATTTGACCAATGCAATAAAGAGCATGATACATCTCATCCCTTTCAGGGTAATAAGAGATATGGGAGTGGGTTACAAATAGGTTTCCTTTGGATTAATGTAAAATCGTTCAGGAAAGCAGATAAAGGAGTGATGTTTTTTCACGGGATACGGCAGCTTTTATCCTCGCTATCTCCCGACTTTATATTTCTGCTGCTCACGGTATTCTTTTGCAAGTATCCGAATTCCTTGAAATTTCTTCTTTTCAAGACGTTTAAGTCCAATTTCAGCCTTATCCCGTTCAAACGACACTTCTTTGAGAATTTTCCGGTAATGGTCCAGATGATCAGGTGATAACTTTCCAGCAGATATTTCCGCTTGTACTGCACATCCCGGTTCTTGCTCGTGAGTACAGTTAGAGAATCTGCACCGGGACGCAACCTCCATGATATCACCAAATACATCAGACATGTTCTCCGCGGCTGTCCAGACACGAATCTCCCTAAGGCCTGGCGTGTCGATCAGGGAACACCCAGATGGCAATAAAATTAGGTGCCTGACGGTCGTGGTATGCCTCCCTTTCCCATCATCTTCCCTGATGTGACCGGTCTTCTGAAGGTTGCTTCCAATAAGGGCATTAATGAGCGTTGACTTTCCCACCCCTGATGAGCCCAGCACTACCACGGTCTGCCTGTTATTCAGATACGGCTCGATCTGATCCAGACCCTCACGGGTCATAGCACTCAGGGCGAACACATAAACATCTCCAAGTGATTGTCTCACCTGGTCAATGATGCCGGCAACATCTGGGGAAGTATCTGATTTATTTACTATGATGATCGGCGTTGCCCCCGAAGCATGAACGATCAGGAGATATCTTTCCAATCGGGAAATACTAAAGTCTGATCCTGGATCTGTTACCACAAATGCGATATCTATATTAGCAGCCAGCATCTGTTCCCCAGCTGTTTCCCCAGCACCTCCCCGGGAAAGGGCGGTTCTCCTCTTGAGTATAGATACGATCATCCGGGATGCCTGGTCTGGATGATTCAGAACAACTACAAAATCTCCGACAACTGGGAATAATCGCTTTGCTTTCATTGCCCCTGATATTGGGAGCATGAGCATATCCCCCGGTAAGATCACATCATACCGGGTTTTATGTGCGGCACAGATCCTTCCCGGGACATAACTTCCCTGAAATGGAGAGAACTGAAATTCCCACTCATTATCCCAACCTGGAATTCCGGATGTGGGTTCATCATGTATTGAATTCTGTTTAATACTCATTACTGACGGTTTCTCATGAATCTATAACATATTTATCATTCATTCCTCCCAAACCCAGATCTCATTATGCACATCCTTCCAAACACATATATT
>DATMXW010000156.1:0-26219 GCA_035561295.1 Methanospirillum sp.
CTCTCAAACACCGCACAATTTGAAGAAGAAGAAGTTGAGCGCTCATTTTTGCCCGGATCCTATGAGAGATTACCTTATCACTATTATAATATCACGATTGTATCTCCTTCATTATTTAACGAGTATTACGATAAGAGGCAATCTTCAGATAATCTTCTTAAAAATAAAGGGAAGAATGTAGCGATAGTATCGGATACGCGACTTATCCTCATAAATGATATCACTCTGAAGGATAGAGAACACTTTTTAATCAGGGGTATTCTCTGGAGTATGGGATTCCACGGAGAGACAACGAAATACCAGGATAGTTTTTTTTATCGTGGGGGAAATGTCAATACAAAATTTTCATTGATGGATGAAGATGCAATTCGTCTTCTCTATGGCGGCCGTCTTCAGAGTGGTATGGATGTAGAAAGCATTAAAAAAGCTCTCAATCTAAAGACAAAAAAGAATTCCTGATCAGCGTATCTGATAATCACTTATTAGAGAGATTCATATTCTGGTTTTGTACACCAGACCTGAATCAGGTGCCCTCCCTGGGGTTCCTGAAGATCTAACCTATCTCTTTTCTCTTCTTCTATGGGCATGTCACAAATTATCTCTTCACTGTTCCAATCTTCGCTTCTGTATCGTGAGAGAATACCTCTGCCGTCAAACCAATACATCATTCTGTACTGCCAGTCCTTCGTGACTCCACAATCTCTATTCAGATATCGGCTTCGTGAGAGTCCGGCTGTACAATAGATACTCTGTCTTAATTGGAAGAGATGATCTACCGTATATTTTCTGAGAAAATATCTGAGATCTGATGCAAGGGTTATTGCACCAGCGAATGTTGAGACTGGAATAAAAACCCCCATAGGAACAATAATGGGATCATAAAACCTGATAGCATCCCATGCGGTTTCAGACTGACGGAGTTCGCGATAAAGGGAAATTTCCGGTCTGCTAATTAGCAGGATGTTCATAAAAAAATCATGGGTACCGTTACCGGTACATTCGTTCTTCGGGCCCGGATTCTTCTCTATTTACTTTTAAAATTGCATCCACAAAATCAGTTCTTGTTATTTTCCAGGCATCATGTCTAACTGCAAACATACCTGCCTCACGACAGACTGCCTGAAGCTGAGCACCGGTGAACTCTTCAGTCTCATCAGCAAGTTCATCAAGATTAACATGACTATCTAGGCTCATCTTTCTGGTATGAATCTTTAAAATCTCAAGTCGAGCCCGTTTATCTGGGAGAGGAACCTGAATGATCCGGTCAAATCGTCCAGGTCTAAGTAGTGCTGCATCAAGCATATCAACCCGATTGGTTGCTGCCATAATCCTGACATCGCCACGATTGTCAAACCCGTCCATTTCAGCTAGGAGCTGCATCAAAGTACGCTGGACTTCAGCACTCCCCGTTGTCCCATCATTGGTTCTGGTCGTACCGATTGCATCTATCTCATCAATAAAAACTATCGAGGGAGCTTTGTCCCGTGCCAGAGTAAAGAGCTCACGAACCATCTGTGCCCCTTCACCGATATATTTGTGAACCAGTTCACTTCCAGACATCCGAATGAATGTTGCCTTGGCATTATGAGCAACTGCTTTGGCAACGAGTGTTTTTCCAGTGCCGGGAGGGCCAAAAAGAAGAATCCCCTTTGGTGGTTCAACCCCTATCCGTTCGAAGACCTCGGGCTTAGTCAGAGGATATTCAACTGCTTCCCTAACTTCTTCAATTTCAGCAGAAAGTCCTCCAATGAATTCGAAAGTGACATCCGGAGATTCTTCAAGTTCCATTATCCGGACCCTGGCATCATAGGTCTCTTCCAGAACTTTCACAATAGAAAGTGCATTGTTTACTGCAACTTTGCAACCAGGTTTAATGGTGGGAGCCAGATCATCCCCAACAGTAGTAACATACTCCTGATTATTACCCATCTGCCTGAGATAGATTTCTCCTGAAGGAAAAATATCAACAACTGCCGCAACGAAGAGGGGCATCCGTTTTAACTGATTATTTTCACGCTTAAATGTAGCATTCTCTTTATACAACTCTTCAATGCGGAAAGATAATTCAAGATTCTGGGCCTCCAGTTCCTGCAGGCGAATCTGATATGCCAAAGACTGGTCAGGAATCAGATGGTCCCGTGGTATCGGAGACTCGGGATAATGCATACATCAACTTTGAGAGGGCAGATGTTTAATTGTTCGCATCATCAACAGGCATTGAGCCACGCAAAAAAAGAATCTGTTGTCAGAATAACATAAGAGCGGCATTTAGGAGATCTTAAAATGTATATAATCCCCCATCACGTTTAAGGGCCTTCTCGGATTCCAGATAATGGGGAAGGCTCCGGGACACCAGACTCCAGTATTCTTTGGAATGATTTCGATGAATAATATGGCAGAGCTCATGTACAATAACATATTCTATGATCTGAAGAGGAGCCATTGCAAGGCGAATATTGAGGATGATGCCATTCGGAGTACAGACACCCCACTTACTCCTTTGGTTTCCGAACCTGACCAAAGGCTGCTGTATCCCAAGTTTTGTAGACCAGATAGGAACTAACTTGTCTGCTATGTCAGAAAGCCGTCTCTGGCAGAGACATTCAAATTTATGCCTCACAAAGGCGCTTTCCTGGACCTTTGTAAGCGATTCAGGAAGAGAAACAGTAAATGTTTTCCCGGTCACATCAAATTCCGTCTCATTTCCCTGATATTTTTTCACCAGGCAGATATCCTCTCCATAAAAGGGGAGCAGATCTCCATTCTGGTATTGCCTCTGTGGTGCAATGACTCTGTCCGATTTCACGGCTTTTTTTATTATCCAATCAGCCTTATCCTCAATAAACTGCTGTATTTTATGAATTGCTGTTCCCTGTGGAGCCACAGCAATTACCATCCGATCAGCGGTAATCTTTACCATGAGGCGGGAAGCACGCCTGCTAAATTGAATGTGATAAGGAATCTGATATCCGTCATGATTGAGGAACCTGGCAGGTTCTTCTGTCTTTTTTGTATGGTCGATTCCACAAAGATGTTTTGAAACCCATGATTTCTGCTCTGTTACAAACAGGTGAACAGTTTGATCATCTGTTTTGAGCGGTATAATCACCTGCAGCCTCTTTTCGGCGGTGATCTTCAGGGTTATTCGTTTTACCCGTGGTTTTTTGATTACTGAATAGGGGATCTCTTCCCCCTGTATAAAGATTGATGGATTATTGTCAGGAAGTGTCAGTTGCATCTTTATTCTGGCTTTCTTCCACTCGCTATCAGGTTACATGCAAAATACGGGAATTTGTCTTCAATAAATGGCTCAACTCTTTTGGCGATAGAAAAAACAGGATCTACAAAAGTAAAATGGGCAACAGAACAGCGAAAGACCTCAATATCCACAAAACCGGCGGTTGCCATCAACTGGTACATTTCATCAGCTGAGTAGTACTGTTCAGCAAAATTACCTACCCCTACTCGTTTAATGCGCATCTTTTCACCAAGGGTGTAGAGTGCCGGAAGACTGGAGGTGAAGAAGTTCTTCCCCAGGGTGCATACGGCTATCCTGCCTCCGGGATTGAGTACTCTCCGGCAATCCGCAAGGCTGATTTCAGGCTTTGTCAGGTATGAAAATGCGAGCAGGCTTGATATTGCATCAAATGAATTCTCCTGAAACGGAAGGAACTCAGCATTCCCAACAAGAAACCTGACTTCAGGAAAAACAGGGCCTGCACGCTGGATCATACCCTGGCTAATATCAATCCCTGTTACTTTACCCCCAAAAGGGAGATAGCGGCGAATAAACAGGCCAGTTCCACATCCAATATCGAGCAGATGTCCACCAGTGCCGATCTTGTTAATTACAGCCTCTGCAATATGATCATAGTATTGCCTCCCTCGTTCACGGTGATCATACCGTTGATCATATACATCTGCTATCTCATCATAATGTGACTGAACTTTAAGATCAGATCGTATCTCACACTTCACAGGAAAACCTCATTTACGATTCGAGCAGCAAGGGCATTGACCTGAATATACTCATTTCCGGCATGAGTCAGCGTATGATCAGCCTCGGCGATATAGGTAATTATATCCGGGTGGTAAAATTCACGGCGTGCTGCCAACCTGAGTTCATCAAGAACCTCAGTTGCTGAAAGACCATATTCTATCATAAGCCCTTCTAGTCGTCTCTGTGCCGTCGTAATGTCCTTTGATTGCATTGCCCTGAATGCTGCAGTAGCTATCTTTCTCGCTTCACTCTCTTCAAAGGTATCAGGAGTAATCTCCTCACCGGTTTCAATACGAACCTGTAGATACATTATTGCTTTACAAAGATCTCCCCCGGCAGCTGCAACAAGTAAGGAAAGTTCATCAGCACTCACCGCACCTTCAGGTGTTCCCGTAGCCTGCAATATCTCAATCAGTCTTGAGTATACCTTTTCTCGAGGGAGTGGAGAGAAAAAGAGTGGGAGACAGCGTGAACTGATGGGGGGGATCAGCGAAGATGCGTGAGTAGTACAAAAGATGAATCTGCATGTACTACTATATCGTTCCATTATCCTGCGGAGAGCATGTTGAATCTCCTGTGAAAGGGTATGGGCATCTTCAAACCAGACTACCTTAAAGTCGGTATTCATCGGTCTGATTGAAGCATACGTATTGATCACATGCTTAATATTGGATAGAAATGATTCATCTGATTTGTAGAGATGCACAAACCGGTCATCATTTTCGAGATAGGTACGACCTTGTTCCATCAGATCTGACGTCTGAAAGATTGTCGTATTCTCCTGCCAGCTATCTCCATATAGTGACTTGAGTGTAGCAAGAACTGCAGTCGTTTTTCCCGTGCCATGAGCTCCTGATACCAACAGATGGGGAAGCGTTTTAGCATCACCAAAACGCTTTAAAACTTCAATCACTCTCTCTTGCCCAACTATCTGATCCAGACGGTCAGGCCTGAATCGTTCAATCCAGAACATTTGCAAGTCTCTCCTGTATGGTTCTGATACTATCATTAATGAACGAACGAGCGTCCAGATTCTGGATAAGATCTCTGGCCTGCATAATGTTCATGGTCTTGTATGCGCTGGTTATCTGCGGCAAAGCCCGGGTTACCTCATCTATAATAGGCAGTGTCGCCACCTGTGTTGTTCGAGAAAGAGGATTGAGATCAATTGTTATCACTTTCTTTCCCATACCAATGAGAACAGAGGCACGATCCCCATCTTCCAGTGGTACTAGAATAACATCTGCAGCTGCTATTCCATTTTCATGGCAAATGCCCCGGTCATGATCCAGAGGTATGAATCGGTCAGTCGGGCCGTCAAGAACGGTACATCCAGCGTTAGAAAGGATTGTGGTAATACTTGTCAATCGTTCATCAGTCCGGTGAAACAGATTAACTTCAACGAGTGCCCCGGTTGCCTGCTGTAGTTCTGCTATCGCATCCGCACACAATGCTGCAGTATTCCCGTTAACAGATATTACCGGATGAAGAGCAGTCATAAAAAGAGCTGCGGCAATTTTTTCTGCCCTGGCTGCACTTTCACTGGTCTGCTCACCTAAGAGATAATCAAATGCTTCTCCCCTTCCATGAGCAGTCAGACCTTCCAGTGCAACTACTCCGTTCCTGGCAGCATTAGCCATCCTCTCTCTGGTCATCAGTGATCGATACCGTGGGTGACTTTCTGGGATCATCAGATCTCACCTGTAATCTTTGGACCATTCTCAGCGATCTGAAGCAGAAATGGATTCTCGAACCTCATGAGAATTTCTTTAGCCTGATCACCACGAGCAAAGACTCCATTTCCCAGCATCGTCATACTTGCCTGAACATTATTAGTGTCACATGCTGTTAGGACTTTGCGAATATCTGTTGAAATGAGATCGCTGGCTTCTGCAAATCGTCTTGAAAATGACATAAGTTCTTCAAGAGTTTCAGGTTCACCATCAGGAAATGCACGAATAATGTTATCTATAAATTCCTTCGAACTGATGATAGATCTGGTGTGCAGTGGACCCAGAGTGACTGCATAGATTGGGGTATCACAGTAATGCCTTTTGATATTCGCATAGATGCCAGGTCCTGACCGGGTTACCCATCCTCCACCCTGGCATGCAGATACGTCTCCAAGACCGGTTTGCTCCTGGACTTCGATGATATGGGCGTACAATGCGCATTCCTGATCAGAAAGACCGAGAGAAAAGAGACGGTTTAATGCATATGTTGATGCCAGAAGGGCTGCAGCTGAAAGGCCGTATCCTGATGAGAGAGGAAGGAAAGACGAGGTTTCTATATCAGCAGATACGTCAAGCATCGTGAGTAGCAGCGAGAGAATATGTGATTCTGTGCTGATACAGACCGGTTCTGCATCCCCTATGGCATGCATGATCCGAATCGAGGATTCCTGAGATGGACGGACTGTTACCCTGACTCCCTCATTGATTACGATTCCTCCACCTACACTCCCCGATGCTGAAGAATCCGGCATTAGAATCGGTCGAAAATATCCGGATATATGTCCTGGACAGAACGCAGATACACAGGAAAGGGTCATACATGCTCTCCGGATGTCGGGCAGGGAATGAGATGCCGGGAGGTGATACGGTCCATGATCTGGTGTGCAATCTCTTCTTTCTGCCCTGATACGATAAGTTCCCCTGATGCATCAATAAGGATATACTGGCCCTGGTCAGCCCCCATTGTATCAGGAGTATTAGCTGCGATTAAATGAACACCGGATTCGGTCATGAGATAGGCTGCCTCATGACTGTCTGTACCTAATTTAAATGCAACAATCACAGCAGCTTTCCCAATGGCATAACTAAGAATTTTTGGAAGAGGAACCAGTGATAGTGATCTCGCAATTCCGCTCGGAATTTTCCCCTCATATCTGACCGGGGCAAAATCAGAGACTGCAGCAGCGCTGATGTAGACATCGACATCTCCTTTCGCCAGTTCTCCCTGCACGGCCAATAGCATCGAATCTGCAGTATCTATGATAATATTTTGGACGTAAGGAAGATTATCACGATGAACAATCGTAACTTCGGCTCCCATTCTAAATGCAGCTTTTGCAAGTTCACGGCCCATCTTTCCGGAGGAACGGGTTGTCAGCACTCTGACATCGTCAACGGGTTCCTCACATCTGCCACTTGTAATGAGAATCCGTTTTCCTTCAAGCGGCCTTATGTTGAGAACGCGTTCACAGAAGAGGACTATCTCTTCAATTCCTGCGATCTTTGCCTTTCCTTCCTCTATTCGGGGATTAATGGTGGTGACTCCCCAGCTTTGAATCGTTTGTAGGTTTTTGATAAGGCCGGGGTGTCTGAACATAGCGTGGTGCATTGCGGGGACTACAATTACCGGCATAAGACTGCCAAGACCAGTGGTTGTGAACGTTGTTACCGGGGTGTCATCAATGCTGCATGCAATTTTTGAGATTGTGTTTGCTGTGCAGGGTGCGATGAGAAGCAGATCGCCTTCCCGCTCATCTCCACAGTATCTGACATGTTCTACAAGCCCGGTAATCCGGGTGATTGTTTCCCGGCCGCAGGCATAGGTGAGTGCATCAGGGTGAAGTATCCCACAGGCTGCTGCACTCATTACCGGCTGGACCATCGCTCCGCGGCGTCTGAGTGCATGGACCAATTTTATTGTTTCAACTGCTGCTATGCTTCCGGTAACCGCGAGTATTATCAATTTACCGGCAAGTGTATTCATCTGATCCTCACATCTGCAACCATATGCCATTTCCCGGGCCCGATCTTTTTGACCTGATGCAAACTCATATCTGCTATCTCACCAGATGCATCAAGGTAATTCTGGACCGTGGCCCTTTGATCCCCGATCATATGCACATGGATCGTAGTTCCTGATTGTACATGGCACAAGGCTGTTGGTAAAAATGGTATTGCATCAAAGTGACCCATATGTATCCGGTTAAAAAAACCTGCCATCAGATCACGGCAGTCACCACAGAACGGGATCACCTGATCCTCAAGATGGTTGGACCTGATATTCTCTGTAAGGTATTTGAATGAGACCGGGTTTATCTCCAGAGCAGAGACCTTTGCTCCGGCCTGTGCAAGGGAGAGAGTAAAATATCCGATTCCTGCAAACATATCACAGGCTGTTTCTCCGGGATTTACTAACGCTGCAACTCGTTTCTTCTCTTCCCGGTTCCCCTGGGAGTACATAACTCTGGTCACATCGAGCCGGTATAATATTCCGGATTCAATCAGATCTATTTCCCCAGCCTGTCCATAGAGAACCTCAATTTCCGGCTCTCTCATTACTCCTGCATGTCCAGAGATCCAGATTATTCCCCCAGGCGCTTCCCGCCCAATGACCTCCTGGACTTCTGCAAGGGTGGGTCGTGATCCATGAAATGCGATCACTGATCCGAGTTTCTGATATCCTCTTCCGATACGCTTCCGTTCAGGGATATCAGTTTGGGAAGGGAATGATTCAATGACAGGAACAAATGCCACCAGATTTCTGACATATGGCCTGCGAGACTGATCAACCCAGGGTTCATGAATAATATTTTGAAGGTGCTTGAGGGGAACTGATATCGTCCGCATACCGATCAGACAATAAGGACCCGATCCTCATCCCGAACAATCCGGACAGTATCCCCCTGTGATGGATGACGCCAGGATGGGCTGTGAATTTCTTCCGTCTTTCCAGATTCGTTCATTACTCCGATGATACTCCCATCGATATAAATGACCTGGAACAATTCAGCATCCCTGACGTGGCCGATGTGCCGGATGGGGAGTGATGCAGGTATTGTCTTTGGAAGGCCGGTAGCAAGATCAAGATAATTTATTGTCTTTCCTTCTGAATGGAGGACTTCTCCGAATGCCTGGCGGACTGCGATAATATCTCCTCTGCGAAAACGAGGGAGACGTACCGCATAGGTAATGCGGTACAGACGCTGGCCCATCTTTTCACCGATAAGGGTTGGATGAGTCGAAAATTTCCCTCCCAGGCGCCGTGTCAGATCACGGGCGATCTGTTCACCTATCGCCTGGGATCCAATTACAATATCCAGTCCTTCCCGACCTTCATCAAACCGGGTAATAAAAGAGAGACGGTTTCCTTCGGCCTGCATATTAGTCTCTACTGAGACAGCTATACGCTGGGCTTCTTCCTGTTCTTCGATTGAAGCTTTTCTGCCATCTGCACGAACCTGGACCACGCCCTCGTAGTAGTTGCCATGTTGCCGGTTGCAGCGATCACATGAGTCATTTTGCCAGAAGATCTCAACCGTACATTTGTCATGCACTTTGTCTCCAAACATATTACCGCTGATGTCCAGGTATGCAAATCCTTTATTGTTACTAATATGTTCGAGTTTTACCTCTATCTTCGGACTTCTCACTTCCTGGTAGAACTGTATGGCAGAACCGGCAGCATCGTACTCAAGATCCTCACGACTCCGCTCAGAGTCACCCCAGCCGGCTGCGGTCTTTAAAGATCCGCAACCACCACAACGGGTAATTACGACCCGGGGCTCACATTTGAACCAGCCGATATCCACGGCACGGCATTTTTCGCATAGGGTTCCTTCCTCTGAAGGCTCGCCACATTTAGGACATATAGCATGGTGAATATCCATTATAACCTCATAATTGTTGCATACGGGACGCCTGCGATTTCCCGGCAGGAATCGCGTTCAAATATTCCGTTTTTTACGGCAAGGCTGATACATCGCTCACCGAATATATTGATATTATCACAGTTCCTGAGAGCTGCGAGAACCTCTTCTTCTGATACAGGGGTGTCACCGAAGAAAGAGGGGCTGATTATCACATTCAGAGCCCCTTCAGTCAGTGTTGTTCCAACCAGTTCACGGTCGCATAATCCTGCGACTTCTTGAGAACCGGTTGGCCGGTGAATCTTAAGATGCATTGGATAGTAATGTGTCGTATGAAAGGAAAAAGTACCGATAGTCAACCTTGATGATCTGGGGTAATCTCCCCTCACGGGAATGCACATTTCTTTCCGAAGACAATCCACTTGTATGATTGAGGAGTTCAAAGACCTCCTGAACTAACCAGGGGATGCTTACTGCCTGAATGGTGTTGATAATTACACGAAGAAGGCAGAAAGAGATATCATAATTCACACTTTCCTAAAAGAAGGCCCTGCTCGCTCGTCTCATATTTTTACAATACATTCTCTAGTTTCGGATGATGGAATTCCACCATATGATCGTGTAGGTGTATATTGATCCAGTCACCCCAAGGTGACTTACTCCTCCCATTGTTCCTTTGTTAATGAGGGTTCCAGATCCTAACCTTCCTACCGGTCATCTTACCCGTTCTTTGTGTTTCAGGTATCTGGATTGTTCAAGAATACAATTAATTGACTCTGCTTATTGGCTAAGTATCTGACCGAATGCGGTTGCAGTGAGATATGCAATATCCCGATCATTTTTTCGGGTTAGTAGTCCACAAAGGGATGATAGATCAGTTTCATACTCATCTTCGAGTTTAGCAAGGCATACCGATGCTGCCTGGAGTCAACCCCAACGTTCCATATTGTATTAGGCTGCGTCATATACTATTTGAATTCATCAGAGGCTGTTGCATAGACCATTTTCAGTGATACTATGAGGGCAATTCACGGTGTGATCATTACGATTTCTCCCTAAAATTGCCTCATTGTATTAACCAAAAGCATTCGTGCAATAGCCTCATCAGAGAGCGGTGGAAGCGACACGGACCAAAAAAATAGTGGCTTTGAATGAACATCTTTCGTTGACGGTTTATTCCTGTTTCGCGCCATTGTCTCAGAAGCCAATAATAATCATATGTCACCTTGTTATTCCTTAACCGATAACATATGAATGATTATTAAAAACTGATTGGTTGGTGAATGATGAATTTTCATGAGTTTACAAAAACAGTGTTAAAAAATCGGATGAAGATTGTCGGGTTGATAACAATAATGAGTCTCGTGTTCCTGATTTTCTCATCCGGGTGTACTTCCCAACCAGATAGTCAGATAGAAAAGAATAGTTCTCTTTCTAAAGAAAAAGGAAACCAAAATTCAGGAGCTGATGGAAACCTACACTCCAATATATCACCAGATGCAATTAAGAATAAAACTACTGCATATCCCGTTCACGCGAGCAGTATAAAAGACGGGGAAGGAGGAGCGATGCTAGATGAGCCAATTAGTGTCGCTGTTTCGGGCAAATATGCGTATGTGACTAGTTATGGTAGCAATGCTCTGGAGATTGTAGATATATCAGATCCAATCAAACCCGTTCACGCGAGCAGTATAAAAGACGGGGAAGGAGGAGCGATGCTAAATTCCTCAAATCATGTCGCCGTTTCTAGCAAGTATGCGTATGTGACTAGTTATGATAGCAATGCTCTGGAGATTGTGGATATATCAGATCCAATCAAACCCGTTCACGCGAGCAGTATAAAAGACGAGGAAGGAGGAGCGATGTTAAATGGACCTGGTAGTGTCGCCGTTTCTGGCAAGTATGCATATGTGACTAGTTCTGGTAGCAATGCTCTGGAGATTGTGGATATATCAGATCCAACTAAACCCGTTCACGCGAGCAGTATAAAAGACGGGGAAGGAGGAGCGATGCTAGAAAAACCAGTTAGTGTCGCCGTTTCGGGCAATTATGCGTATGTGACTAGTGATCATAGCTATGCTCTGGAGATTGTGGATATATCAGATCCAACTAAACCCGTTCATGTGAGCTGTATAAAAGACGGGGAAAGAGGAGCGATGCTAAAAAACCCACACAGTGTCGCCGTTTCGGGCAAGTATGCGTATGTGGCTAGTGAATATAGCAAAGCTCTGGAGATTGTGGATATATCAGATCCAGCTAAACCCGTTCACGCGAGCAGTATAAAAGACGGAGAAGGAGGAGCGATGCTAGAATACCCAATTAGTGTCGCCGTTTCGGGCAATTATGCGTATGTGACTAGTGATCATAGCATTGCTTTGGAGATTGTGGATATATCAGATCCAACGAAACCCGTTCACGCGAGCAGTATAAAAGACGGGGAAGGAGGAGCGATACTAGAAAAACCAGATAGTGTCGCCGTTTCGGGCAAGTATGCGTATGTGACTAGTGCTTATAACATTTATCTGGAGGTTGTGGATATATCAGATCCAACTAAATCCGTTCACGCGAGCAGTATAAAAGACGGGGAAGGAGGAGCAATGTTAAATGGACCTGGTAGTGTCGCCGTTTCTGGCAAGTATGCGTATGTGACTAGTGATGGTAGCGATGCTCTGGAGATTGTGGATATATCAGATCCAATCAAACCCGTTCACGCGAGCAGTATAAAAGACGGGGAAGGAGGAGCGATGCTAAATTACCCAAATTGTGTCACCGTTTCGGGCAAGTATGCGTATGTGACTAGTGCTGATAGTAAGGCTCTGGAGATTGTAGATATATCAGATCCAATCAAACCCGTTCACGCGAGCAGTATAAAAGATGGGGAAGGAGGAGCGATGCTAGATGACCCAAATAGTGTCGCCGTTTCTGGCAAGTATGCGTATGTGACTAGTTATGATAGTTATGCTCTGGAGATTGTGGATATATCAGATCCAACGAAACCCGTTCACGCGAGCAGTATAAAAGACGGGGAAGGAGGAGCGATGCTAGAAAACCCAAATAGTGTCGCCGTTTCTGGCAAGTATGTGTATGTGACTAGTGATGGTAGCGATGCTCTGGAGATTGTGGATATATCAGATCCAACGAAACCCGTTCACTCGAGCAGTATAAAACACGGAGAAGGAGGAGCGATACTATTTTACCCACGCAGTGTCGCCGTTTCTGGCAAGTATGCGTATGTGACTAGTTTAGGTAGCAATACTCTGGAAATTGTAGATATATCTAAGGTTGTTTCATAGACCTTTTTTAGTGATACCATGGGGGCAATTCACAGTGTTACTATCGCATTAACCCTTCTAAAATGCCCTCATTGTATCATTTGAACGCATTCGTGCACCAGCCTCATCTGATCCAACTAAACCCGTTCACGCGAGCAGTATTGCACCCGAAATTACGGCTTCTGAACCTGCTCCCGTGGAAGTGAATCATAGTGCGGTACCAGTTAAAAATTTCCTCAAAGAGATACAGAGGCTGATACTCTCACCCCGGAGATAGCACAGGACCAGGCCGACACGGCTATGATACAAAAAAGAATCGCACAAGTTACCAGGATAATGATTCCAGGTCTGGTCCCCTTTTTACCTCCATGATTGCAGACCTCTGATGCTGAACAGGCTGATGGGACACAGGAGTTTCATCCTTGATTGAAATCCGGGCAGGTATCGGTTTCCATCTCCGGAGCGAAGGAGAGGGTGATGAGGGTCATGGGGTATCTCCCTCCTGACAAGGTTCATAGGTCACTCTGAAAATATCGTTTTTACAGAAATATTGCTCCCCTTTGACTCCTGTAATCAACCAATCTCCAGGATTGCCAGTCATAATACCTTCCAGTGTTTCAATTGTCATTTGCCGATCAATCTGAACCGCATCGATAACAACAGGGAGTTTTCTATATTGTGCCATTAGACCTCCCTGATTATTATTCCACTTAGTTCAGCACCCTCTTCAAGTATAACAAGGTCGGAATCATACCAGGGTTTAACTAGATTCATCAACTGATTTTTCTGTACAAGGGATAGATCATATACCTTTACATTATACCGGCAACTATCTTCAGGACTACAAATATCATGAGTTTCCTCAACACGGTAATTCATTCCCTGGCCTCCTGCTGGTTGTTCTGGTCTATCAGATCGGAATATTCTTCTCTGGTTAGATGATACCGACATAAATGTGCGTATGTTTCTGGATTCTGTAATATTTTTCTCCATTCTTGAGTAAGCAACCCAAAACAAACACAAGTGCTGCACTGCTTGAACTGCCGGACTGACAGCGGTGGGATGGTCATGAGTCCTCACCGAGAACCCATTTGAGCGATCTAATCTCACTAGTACCAACCCAATATTCATCTCTCTGTTCGGGGGCCTTCATGCTGATATGCTCAATTAACCAGTCTATCCGTTCCCTCATCTCCAGTTCACTTCTCATTCCTTAACCCCCTGCACGACGATGATTTACCAATTGGAACGGCTTTCCATACCCCCAAATACCCAGTATGATCCTCAGGGAGCGAAATAGAGTTAATTTCAGATCTTTTCGCCAGTTCAGCAACGAGGTCCCCAATCGGGATGGTGGAGAGGTCAGTCATCTTCGATCTCCGTAATGGTTTCGAGATTTTTTACGAACCAGCATGTAAGTCGTTATATTCAGTCGATATGTACAGGCTTGCACGACTGAGTATTCTTCATCTGGATCTTCCCGCTCTTCATCTGGGAATGTCCATCCGGTTTGTTCGGCCTGGTTGCATTCTCCTTCATAATACCGGATGTAATCGCAGCACTCACGGTCAGGATATACTGGAAGTTTTGAAAGGTCAGTCATCTAACAACTCCCACACGTCCTTGTCGTTGGCTGGGTCCTCGTGTGTGACCAATCTCTGCGGGTATTCAGAGGCCTCGGTTTCATTGCTGTATTGAGTGACTTTGCACCGGTTCAGATACCCGCACCGGACGCAAATCTAGATTTCCATAGAGAGGGTCATGCTGTCACCTCACAGGAATGCATTTTTCTCCCGGGAGACAATATCCTTGCATGACTGTCATGGTATCTCTGAGTGAATCCACCTATGAGAAACTGCTTGCTTTCCGTGGTTCCTCTGACTTGACAGAGGACGAAGTTATTTCCGAACTTCTTGAAATTGTTGAAGATATTTATGATGAGCCATTGAGCGAAGAGACCCTTCAAAAAATCGCAGAGGCCAGAGAGGATTTCAAGGCTGGGCGATGCAAGACGCTTGAAGAAGTAATGGCAGAACTCGGGGATACCTTTGAGTAAATATAAGATAGTTATCTCTCCAGTAGCAGAACATGACCCGGCAAACTCCCCCGGCCTATCAGAAGATCTCTTGAGATAGCCCTTGCTGAACTTGAACGAGTTGATAATCCGCGTGAGAAACTCGGGCCGTTGAAAGGCAAGGCAAAGGGTTGTACTCAATTAGAACCGGGGAATATCGGGCCATCATTGAGATTGTTGATAACAAATTGATGCTCCTCGTAATCGAAGCAGGCCATAGGAAGACAATATACCGAAAATACCAAAGTTGAGAGGTCATGCGGTCTCACCTTCTGGCATCGGCTCAATTATGAAAGATCATACCTTATCGTGACAATATGAGCAAAAGAATGATCTTGTAGGCAATTTTCCAAAGCCAATCTTATATCTTCCATTGAAATATATAGTTGGTCATCGACCCCCTGATGTGTATCAAACGACGTAAGGGGGACTAACCGTAAGAGGTCCTCTATATCTAAAGATCCTACCATATTCGTTCAGCTCCTGATACGGGGAGAGCTCCACGGCAGCAAGCAGACATAGGTAACCCTCGGTTATTAACTTTGAGAGAACTCTTCTTTTAGATATTGTAGGCCTTCAAGGCTGAAGAAAACTTCAAACCGAGCCTTCTGTTTTGGCCCCAAAATTCGATCTTGTTTGAGATAATCGGACCACCTAGGGGTTACTAGCAATCAACCTGTAGGATGCAAAAAAGAAAGAAGAGTATAAGAAACCCGATATTTATATAGATCCGATGTACAGACGCCTTCAACAATCAAATTATTTTGGGAGATTATTCTTATATAAAATTTAATACCTTGTGGGCGAGTGAGTTAGATTTTAATAACAATCAATTTTTAAGGACATTTTTATACTATCGTCGAGTGGGGACCGAGACACTGTACCCTCTGGTCGCTTATACTACAGACTATATTTCGTATTATCTCGGATCATTGGTTGGAACTGTATCAGGGGTGTGGGATCCAGATGCTCATGTCTTATATCATACAAGGTTTGAATTCGCATATTTAGACGGCGCATATTAATTCCCTGACTATGAACTATGGTCGGCCACGTCGGGAACTCTCTATACATTCGGGAATAGACAATTATGCCCGCAATGCCAGCGCTGGAGTCGTGGGCTTTAACAGAACCCGTTGAATTTATTGCATATGCGTCAGGGTGATCTCCATACGGTCAAGCGGCATATGTTAAGATCGACCCCCCGGTTTTTTTATGAAACATATCCTGGTTGCACCACAACCGGTGTAGTAGCGGGAGACATGTACATTATCTACAATCCCGCGACAAAGAGCCTCGTATTCGATGCGTAAGGGTTCTTTGTAATCATCCCCCTAATGCTTTATTGTCTTGTCAACTCGTCTTAGCGTAGCGGTAATAACGTCTAAAAAAGTAATAAGAAGTGTTTGTTTCTGTCAGAGCGAGAAACAAACTTACTTAACGCCGAGGAAGAGATTTGAACTCTTGAGGTGAAACACCAGTGGTTTTCAAGACCACCGCCTTCCCGGACTAGACTACCTCGGCTCCCCAATAAAGTCTCACTCTACATTAAAAAAGGTATCCTTCATCTCAACCAAATGGATGGAATTTACTGATGTTAGTGTGATCAATAATTCGGATTTTTCATCTGAAAAAGGAAATTTATTTTCGCCTGAATGCAAAAATTGAACCGATAATGCTGATTATTACTAAACCTAGTGGAAATGGAGATTTAGTGGTTGTTGTTGCAGATACGCTCCCATACCGGGGGGGCGCACCAAACGCCTGTGCTGCTTCATCTGACAATACTACTGTCCCGGCAGCGGTCATGGATATCTCAACATTCTCTGCAGATTTGTAACTATAGGGGTAAACCTTCAGGAATACCTGCTTTACATCATCAGAGATTGTCACTTTTTCTGCAGCAGCTTTCATATTTTCATTTACCTTAACTCCTGCAGAGGTTGATGAGAGCTTATATTCTAAAACCCAATCATCATTCGCGGAGGTGCCGATAGTTACCGGGGTTTTATCCAGAGTGACCAGGAAATAACCGGGTGAATCACGTGAGATCTCAGCCGATACCCGTACCTCTCCGGCATCTGATGACATCGTCTGGTTTGTTGATGTTTTTGATTCGGTTGATGCAGGCGAAGGGGTCAGCGTTTGAGTTACATTTTTAGCTGATGTAGTTTTAGTTGGCGTCACAACAGGTTCATTAGTATCAGTAGGTATCTTGGTCTTTTCTGGTGTTATTGTAGCATTGGTTACACCATCTGATGGTTCTGATGTGGTGGTCTCCTCTGAACCCTCTACCTGAATCATATAAGAACCGATGAGTCCTTTAGAATCTGTAAAGGTGACTGAATACCCTCCGGCGGTCTTGAGAGGGAGATCATATTTCACGACTCCCTTAGTAACAGGAACAGACTCCGGCCCAAAGACCTTGGTCTCACCCTTCTGTACCAGCATCTGGATTGAGTTATCCTCATAGCCCTGTATTTTGGCTTCTATCTCCAGCGTCCCATCATATGATTGATACTGAGATGAAGAGAACCGGATAAGATCAGATCTGTCTGTCAGTTTAATTACTCGTAAATTTCGGGAACCTGCAGAGAAATCCCGTTGAGTCTGCGATGTAGCCTCTATCTTATAATTTCCTTTTACCAGTCCTTTTGTATCAAATGTTACATTAAAAAGAGTATCCCCTTTATCAGTGATCTCAACCGCCTGACGGGTAATCTCAACTGGAACATTGATAGAATGAGAAAGGACAACTTCAACTTTATCTGGCGGAGGAATATTTGTAGATCCTGATACCAGGATAGGTTCCCCGACTCTGACCTCAGCCGGGGCGTCCAGAGTCAGATAGTATGCAGAAACCTCTCCGGTTAGTATCGGAGCGGATATCAGAAAAATTAACGTAAGGATGTAGAAATATCGATTATTCATGTCTTTTTCTCCTGAAAGAAAGAAAGTTCTCAGTACTCTTTCCTAACAGATCCTAATATATTGTTGGTCCTTCTAAGCTATGAGCATTATGATCACTCAGGTATCACCTGGGTTGTCAGCATATCATTTTCGATACGGATATCCCTATGAAAAAAAATCAATCTCACACGCCAATCGCTCAGTGGACCGGTAATGATCGAATCGGGGATCAGGTCCTCAGCAGCTGTACTGCGATCCTGAGATCAGGGGGCTGCTCATGGAACCGCTGTCTGATGTGCCAGTACAGGCAGGAGCGATATCTGGGTTTAAGTCCTGCAGAACTGGAAGATGCCATGAACTGTCAGCTGACTGTACTCTCTGATATGGTGCAGGAACACAATCCTGATCTGGTAAAAATCTATACTTCAGGCAGTTTCTTTGATGAAGTGGAGGTACCGAATGGAGTCAGGGAGAGCGTTGCATCACTCTGCCGTGGGCGTCTGCTTACCGTCGAGTGTCGGGCTGAATATATACAACCGCATCTGATTGAGCCCTATGTGACACTGCTGCAGGACGGGGAAGGGAACGGGGGACTCATTGTTGCCATTGGCCTTGAAACGTCTTCGGACACAATCCGTGAAAAATGTATTGATAAAGGAATAAGTTTTGCCCAATATGTTACCGCGACTAAGATTATCAGGGCTGTCAAAGGGAGAGTAAAGACTTATCTGCTACATAAACCTGCATATTTGACCGAACGGGAAGCATATGAGGATATGGTTCAGACAATCAACGATATCCAGCCATATACTGACATTATCTCAATGAATCCATGCGCTGTTCAGCGTCAGACCTTTGTTGAGCGGCTTTGGAAGAATGGTTCATATCGTCCACCATATCTTTGGAGTGTTTTAAAAATAATTGCAGAATCACCCGTTTTTATCACGTGTGACGCCCTGGGGGGAGGAAAATCCCGTGGCGCCCATAACTGTGGGAAGTGTGATCCGGTCCTCCTGGACGCAATCCGGGATTACAACGAAAATGGGGATATCGAATTGATAAAATCTGCCCTAGAGATGGATTGTACATGCAAAAAAGAGTGGGAATTTGTAATGGCTCATGAAGAACCCTGTGCAACTCCTCTCACCAGGTAACCTTTCTTCAATCAGTTTGTGATTTTGAATCTTTATTGAGCAGACGTATCTGTCTGAGAAGCATCGGGATAAATGAACCGGCATCGCTGACAACACCTACAGCCTGCATGGTACCCCGATCCATCAATTTTGTCACTGTTGACGGATTAATATCAACGCAGATTGTTTTTACATATGCCGGGAGGCAATTCCCGACTGCAACCGAATGGAGCATTGTTGCAACCATCAGCACCATACCAATCTCCGGAACATATTTGCGCATCGCATCCTGAGCTTCCATGACATCTGTAATAACATCAGGAAGGGGCCCATCATCACGAATTGAGCCTGCGAGAACATATGGAACATTTCGTTTCACACATTCATACATTATCCCTGATTTAACAATACCGCTTTCTACGGCTTTTCTAATAGAACCCGCACGGATCACTTCACTAATTGCATAAATGTGATTTTTATGCCCTGCAACAACAAGTTCTCCGGTTTTTATGTCCATCCCAAGAGACGTCCCGTAAAGGTTATACTCAATATCATGGGTTGCCAGTGCGTTTCCAGCAAATATAAAATCTATATATCCCTCCCGAACCAATGCCGCGCAGGCTTCATCACCTCCGGTATGAATGATTGCCGGACCGCCGACTAATGCAATCTTACCTCCTTTTTGATGGACCTCGATCATCTCTTTCGCGATCTTCATGGTCGTTGTCTCAGTTGGTCGTTCTGATGAGACCGTACCGCCCATAAATTCAAAGTCCTCATGTTCCCGTGATCGTTCAGGGGGAGTAATCTTAACGCCATGTTCGCCGATAACGACTAGATCACCGGGATGTAATTTTTGCATCGGCGTGCAGAGTGCTGTTCGATCTCTAGGATTTACGACAATAAGGCAGTCCATCTCTATCCGTTGAACAGGGATCCACTCTTCACCCAATTTAATTTCAGTCGGATAATTGGTAGTGGAATAGAACCCTTTTGGTACAATTCGTTCACCTTCAGCCGGAACCAGCACTACTTCTGCAACCTCAACAAGTCTGGCTCCATGCCTATGAAGCCTGCTCGTGATGCCGTCCAGGAGATCAGCACTCGATGTACAGATATTTATCCGGGCGTAACTTTTATCGGTTTTTCGTTTTCCAACGTCAAACTCCAGGATCTCAAAGTCCCCGCCCATATCCAGAATAATATCGAGGACATTTTCAACGATCCCGGAATCGATGATATGCCCGTCGATCTCGACCTCACGGGAAAAACTCATACATAAAGGTGGGTTTCAACTGCATATGATGGTTAGTCAGGTTTACTGATCTAAGGGGGAGAGACAGGTTGGGATGAGGGGAGATTCAAACGGATGTGGATTTTTTTATTTATTCTGTCTAAAAAAATCTTCACAACGACAGAGGTCATCAGGGGTATTGATGTTATAAGAGAGGGCTGAATCATCTATCAGAATTCGGACTTCTTCCTGTTCCTCATCCTGAGAAGAACCATGCAGGATATTAATCCCAGCGGGGACGGCCTTGACCCCGGATATAATTTCCGCATATGGATCAGAATCCTTTGCTAATTCTGCTCTCTCCTCCAGAGGGATCCATACTGAACAGGCTGGTTTTTTCGAGGCCCAATATTTTTTCATAATATAGGTTAAATGATCGACAGATAAACCAGGAATATCAGCACATGCGGTAAGAATAGGTCCATCCTCATCAAGAAACGAGATTACTTCCCTGAGATCTGCAATGTATCCAGCTCCCTCTGTGTATATCTGATCAATACACCGAACCCGGCAATAATTAGCAGTATAAGGGGTATGGTGGCTGGTGATAACCACTGGTTTGAGGCCTGCACCGGTTATTGAAGCGAGAACATATTCAATAACCGGGATATCATTCAGTCGCACAAGGGGTTTTTCACCACGGTTAAGCCGGGTTCCTCTCCCCCCGGCCATTATCAATGCAAGCAATCTTTCAAAGCCTCCAGAATACGGGAATTTTCCTCCTTTGTCCTGACAGCTACTCTGATGCTGGTTGGGAGACCAAAAGACGTGCAATCGCGGACTCTGATATTATAGGTCATCAATTTTTGAGTTAGCGCTTCAGCATCACGGCCTGTATTAAGAAGGATATAGTTTGCAGAAGCATCTGAGCAGGAAAGATTCAGTTCCCTGCAATAGTGTAACATTCGTTCTCGTTCAAGTCTGATGTATTCACGCGATGATTCAAGTTCATTATACCGGGAAAATGCTTCAACTGCCATCTTTTCTGCAAGAGCATTTACCGACCAGGGGGGACGCATAACCTCCATTGCTGCAATCAGTTTGGGATCTCCTATCCCATATCCAAATCTCATTCCTGCCATTGAAAACGATTTGGTCATGGATCTTAAGACAAAAAGGTGAGGATGGTTTATTTGTGAAACGCTCTGATTCGGGTCTGCGAGGTCAATGAAGGCTTCATCAACACAGAGGATACAATTTTTTTTAGCACATATATCCAGCATTTTCCTGATCTGATCTGCCGGTTCCAGCACTCCGGAAGGATTGTCAGGATTGCACCTGAAAGAGAGGGCCATATGGTCTTTATGCGATGAGGTTATTGCCGCGCCAGCAAGTCGTGCTGATAGCGCATATTCTGAAAAGGTGTGAGGCGGAACATGAACGACATCACCCGGGGTGAGGAGTGTATGACATAGAGTTCGGATAACTTCTACTGACCCGTTCCCCACTGTTATCTCATCGGGATTTCTACCATGATGCCGCGCAATCACAGCCTTGAGATTCTGATACTCATCATCAGGATATGATTCTGTATCCGTGCGATCAATGTGTGTATTCAGGCATGGTGCACAGGGATTGAGGTTTACACTAAAGTCCAGCAGAGGTAATTTATTTTTCGCCAGACCTGGCAGTGAAGTTCCACCATGCTTTGCTTTTTGAATAACAGGTAATCTTGCTGACATCAGTCTGATGTACACTAGGGTAATCACTAGTTATACGGGTTTGTTCGATCAAGCAGTCGGGATTAATAAGAAATAAATACCTGCAGAGTAGATCTATTGTATCTCGGGATCTGACAGATGCCAGCTAGAGGTTGGACATTAGTATGACGTATGTCCGACATAAGACCGACACCCACGGATCAGAGAGGTCAGCACCATGCAACGTATAACCATCCGGTTGCCAGAACAGCAGATCTCCGTACTGGAGAGGATGGTAGAATCAGGGATGTTTCCTACCATTTCTGAGGCGATCAGGGATGCCGTTCGTGAACTTATAGAGGAGCGGGGTTCCCGCTTTCTCTCAGACAGTGATGAACTGTTATTTTAGACTGAGGGGGATTTAAGTATGTACAGTATCATTAACGCTGCAGTAATTAACTCAGAGCGCGAAAGAGAGATGAAAAACGCGTCAAACAATATGGATGATGATATCGACGGGCAGCCGAGAATTGTCATTATAGGGTGCGGTGGCGCGGGTAATAACACAATCAATCGCCTCCATAACATGGGAGTGTCTGGCGCTGAGACAATAGCAATTAACACCGATAAGCAGCACCTTGACATGATTCAGTCTGACAAGCGTATTCTTATAGGGAAAAGTCTTACCAAGGGCCTTGGTGCCGGGGGATATCCGGAGGTCGGCAGAAAAGCAGCCGATATGGCACGCCCGACTCTTGAAACACTGCTTGAATCTGTTGATCTTTGTTTCATCACTGCAGGGATGGGTGGTGGAACCGGAACCGGGTCTGCTCCAGTCGTGGCACAGATTGCAAAAGAACAGGGTGCAATCGTTGTTGGTATGGTCAGTTATCCATTTGATGTCGAAAAGGCACGACTGCTACGGGCAGAAGACGGTCTTGAAGCTATGGCAAAAGCCTGCGATTCGGTAATTTTACTTGATAACAACCGCCTTAAAACCTTTGTTCCAAACCTTCCGCTTGCACAATCATTCTCGGTTATGGATCAGCTGATTGGTGAAACAGTAAAGGGGATCACTGAGACTATCACCGAACCCTCGTTGATAAACATTGATTATGCTGATGTGCGGGCCATCATGAGCAAGGGCGGCGTTGCCACGATGCTTGTTGGTGAATCAAAGCAGCAGAACAAAGCTGAAAGTGTTGTGCGGGAGTGCCTCTCAAACCCGATGCTTGACATCGATTACCGTGGCGCGACCGGTGCTCTGATTCATATCACCGGAGGAAGCGATCTCACCTTAATAGAATCTGAAGAAATTGCATCTTCCCTGACCTATGAGCTCGATCCCCATGCAGATGTAATCTGGGGTGCACGAATCCGTAATGATATGGAAGGTAAAGTCAGAGTTCTCGCCATTATGACCGGTGTTAAGAATGGGGAAGCAATTGCCCAGCCTAAGCATCCATACCGAGTAGAAGTAATGAAGCGAGAAGTTCAGAAAGCAAATCCAAAATCTCCGGATATGAACCGGATCAAGAATCTATCTCCGGCAGCCATCTCCGATTTCGCAAGCGGTCCTGATAAACTGGATTGGTTATAACACTGATTCCATAGGCAACAGCCCAAGAATCACACAATACTCCAATCACCTCCTTCTTCTTCCTTCCTTCACGAAACACTTAATACTCATTGATTCCACTTAATGATAGAAGGACACTCAGGTACCCTTCACGAAGAACGATACGAATGCTTCAATTATTGAAGCGTTCTGGAATTGGGAGTCGAATATACGTGGATCGTGATGCGAACAAGAACCGTTGTCGAACAGAAGAGCACTTTTTCTCCCACCTGTCAGAATATGGCCGGCTGGCTGTATTGCACACAGGATGGATCGTAATTCTGATTCTGCTCTCTATCGCACCTGCTTCTACTTATACTCCGTATTGTTCTCGCGTATGTCACACCTCTCTCATGGTAACAGGATACCAGGCGTGCCTTTTTTCTGCGAGGATTGATAAAAGATGCTGAACGAACTGATTGACAAGAGAAAAGTAACTATAAACTCCTCTGAGGACCATAAAAACAAGCGGAACGAGTTCAATGCTCAGGCAAGCCAGTATGCCCGCGAGCGAAACACCCTGAACAACCAGACCCGCGAGTTTGTTGAAGAGGCCCAGAAGCACAAGGAGCTGCGCGATCAGTTCAACAAGGAAGTGCAGGAGCTCAAAGAGAAGCGAAACGAGCTGAATGAGAAAGCAAATGTGCTCTTCGCCGATATTGACTCATTCAAGAAAGATCATGGCGGAATCAAAAGTCGTGGTATTAAAGAGCTCCATAAACAAATAGAGCATCTTGAATTCAGGCAGCAGACAGAAGTCTTCACAACTGAGAAAGAACGGGAACTTATTGAGAAGATCAAACTGCTTAAAGAACAGCTCAGAGATCAGGAAGCCGAGATAGAGCAGAATAAGGAAGTAAAAGAGAAGATTACTACTGCTAAAGAGTTCCGTCGACAGGCTTCTGAGATCCATGAGCATGTCACGGTTCTTGCTGAAGATGCACAAAAACACCACGATCTGATGGTTGAATGCTACCGCAAAGCTGATTCATCCCGTGAACAGGCAGATGCCTCTCACAAGCAGTTCGTTGATGCACAGGAAGCAGCAGACAACGAGCACAAATTCTTCATCTCTTGTCAGAAAGAACTTCGTGATTACGATAAAGTGATCGGTGGCCTTCGTAAGAAGACTAAGAAACAGAAGACAACCAAGGATCAGAAGGATGTTCGCAAGGAAGCAGAACAGATCTTTTCTCAGTTTAAAGCTGGTGAAAAGCTTACAACTGAAGATCTCCTTCTTCTGCAGCGTTCCCGGCTCTTGTAATACTCATCTCCTCTATTTTTTTCTCCGAACACCAGATTTTGTGATTATTCTGTTGCTTTCAGGTACAACGCTATCATAAAAGTATCAATTCATCTGGTTTTTCGTGAGAATTGATTAATACAATCACACCAAATATTACTTCAATGGCTTCTTCCCGGACTCTTGTGCTCAATATCGACCGCGATGATGATATCGGATTCAAGGCAGGTGTTGAAAGTCCCGTGGTCGGACGAGAAGCTTGTCTTGATGCGGCGATACAGCTTGCGCTTGCAGATCCTGAAGATTCTGATGTGAATGCAATCTTTCAGACGATTTCCACGTTTGATCAACTCAGAAAAGATGGAGAAGATCCAGCTATAGCTGTAATTGGCGGTAATCACTTTAGATTTATCGAAGGTGACAGAAAGATTGGCCGATTAGTGGGAGATGTTGTGCGATCGACGCGTGCAGATCAATGTATCCTGGTTACTGATGGTGGTGAGGATGAGTATGTCCTCCCAATTATTCAGGGAAAAGTTCCCATTGTCCACATTCAGCGAGTGGTTGTAAGTCAGATGCCCAATCTTGAAGGAACCTACTATATTCTGAAAAAGTTGCTTAGCGATCCAAAAATCTCAAAATTAGTTCTGGTTCTCCCTGGCCTTACCCTTCTCCTGTATGCTATCTCATATGGAGTAAACCGTCCAGAGATAGCAACAATGATCATCGCTGCTGGTATTGGGGGATATCTGCTCTATAAGGGTTTTTCATTAGATGACTTACTCCGGACTCAGTTGTCAGATCTGAAGACGACATTATACCGAGGGAGATTCTCATTTGTTACCTATATAAGTGCGATACTCTTTGCGGTAATCGGGGTTATGGAGGGTAGTTCTGCTCTTGCCAGTTACTGGGATGGGGCAGGTATCTTCCCTATGGTCATGGTCTTTATATGGGGTGCGGTGGTATGGTTTACTCTGGCAGCAATTACCACATCTCTGGGGTCGGTTATTGATAGTTTCATGTATGAGAAAGAGTCACTTAACCGGGCAGTTATCTTCTCGTTCTTCCTCAGTGCTATCGGGGTTTTGGTTTTTGGCGGGACAAGTTATATTTTATCAGGTCTCTCTTTGCGAAATTTTCCATTGACACCCGATATGGGTCTAGCATACATTATTCAGGGAGCCGTCGGGGGTCTTGTATGTGCGATGGTTGGATTAATTCTTCAGCACATGATATACCGATGGGTTGAGGATGTTGAGAAACCAGGACAGTTATCATAAATTTAATTTTTAATCAATCAAGTCGTTATAGGCTCTACCTAAGGATTAGATACCTCTTTGACTGACTGAAGAGTTGTGAATAATAATTTTGGTATGCCTGCTTGCTTATGCTCCATACATGATACCCTTATCTTCGTATCTACTATTTTAATT
>DATMXW010000157.1:0-14039 GCA_035561295.1 Methanospirillum sp.
GGCTCTCAATAGCGGCCACAGCAGGTGTGTCACACCCGTTCCCATTCCGAACACGGAAGTTAAGACACCTCACGTGGAAGACGGTACTGAGGTACGCGAGTCCTCGGGAACTCTTCCTCGTTGCTATTGTTCTAAGCTCTAAGAGCGACTCTTTTAGTTATTGTTACTTCACATTGATAGTTTGATCGCGTTTTTTTAGATAATCAGCATATTATTGTATTAGTTCCTTCTGATCCTGAATATCAGGAGATTAGTATCTGTGATTCTTCCTTGTTACTCCCCTTCAAGAAATACCACTGTCTCATGCCAGGCAGCAGCTCCTTTAAATCGTGCAATTTCCTGAATATCGTCCTCGATTTTGATTTCAGGGATAGTGTCTTTGACATAAAAGGTGAGAGTATAGAGACCTATTTCACCCATCGGAACCCCACGTGAGAGTTCTCCGGCAGGATGAAATGTGAGAAACTCCTCGGCAAGATCTCCTGGATCAGCTCTGAAATAATAATTAAAAACCTGCCAGCAATTTAAGAGATCTGATGAGAGAAGGTCATTTCTGATATGTGGTTCCAACCGTAATAATTCCTGGATTATGCAGAGTATCTGATCATCACACCGTTCAAATATCCCGTCTGCAATATCAGATAACTCTGAAAACTGTCCTTCGTCATCGGTTTGTAACATACTCGGTAATCGGTTGTCGCCAGAGGATAAAGTTCATCTCCTCACAGGCATAATCACCGTCAGGAGTGAGTGAAATGATACACCTGATTCTTGGTATGATGCTCATGAGTCTTATCGTACCAGTTCCGGGCCCTGATTTTGACCACAATAGTAGGGCTGGACTCCCAGACTCACCAATTATTTTTCAAAAAGCTCCTATCGGAATCATAACCCCGCCGGTTCAGTCTCTACCGACAGGGAAGGTGCTGACGGTATCACGACGATTACCCAATCTGATTACTCCGGCTCCTACCCCTCAGCCAAATAGTACAGCAGGACTATCGCTGGCACCCTCAAATCCGGCTTTTCTTGAGTATCAATCGTTAGTCCTGAATGGTTCTTATCAGCCAGAGTCTTCTGGTGTATCATTGGGGTATATTCCCGGGTCTGTGGATCTCTCATACCTGAATGGAACACGCATTTTCCCCTCCACTGTCAGAGCGATGACACTCCCGACGACATATAATCTTCGGAATCTTGGCAGACTAACGCCGGTGAAGGATCAGGGTCCGTGTGGTTCATGCTGGGCGTTCGCAACGATGGGCGCCCTTGAGTCAAATATGACTCCCCTCGGCCAGTATGATCTCTCTGAAGATAATCTTAAAACCCATATGCTTTGGGACTGGTCACAATGTGGAGGTGGAAACGGATACATATCGGCAGCGTATCTGACCCGCTGGAACGGACCAGTTTATGAATCTGATGATCCATACTCACCGGGGACATCACCGGTATTAAATCTCCCTCCCCGATGGCATGTGCAGAATGTGTATCTTATCCCGAACCGGATAGGTCCTACTGCTAATGATGATCTGAAAGAGGCCGTAATGACCTATGGCGGGGTGATGACGGTGATGTACTGGTCAAACAGCTATTATAGCAGTGGAACCCGTGGTTACCATTATAACGGGGGGTCTCTGCCCAATCATGCCGTGGTCATCGTCGGATGGGATGATAATTTTTCAGCATCTAACTTCCCTGTTCGCCCGGCAGGAAACGGTGCGTTTCTGATACGGAACAGTTGGGGTTCAGGCTGGGGGAATGGAGGCTACTTCTGGATATCCTACTACGACACCTGGGTCGGTGATGAGAATTTTATCTTCACCGGGGTTGAGCCGACCACGAACTATGATCATACCTATTATTATGATCCACTGGGCTGGTGTTCTAATGCGGGATATTCGGGTCAGCATACCGCATGGTTTGCAAATGTGTATACTGCCGGACAGGATGAGAAGATTACGGCGGCCGGTTTTGTCTGCGCTGAAGCAGGTCAGTCTCAACTGCTGGATGATGTCTCGGTCTCTGCACTCCCGGCGTCTGAGTATGAAGTGTTTGTGTACAAGAATCCTGGATCAAATCCCAGATCCGGAATACTCATCTCTCAGATGTCAGGGACTCTCAGGATCCCCGGGTACCACACGGTCCCTCTTCCTGAGGTTACGATCAGACAGGGAGAACGATTCTCTCTCGTAGTCAGGCTGACCGCTCCTGATTATAATTATCTCATTCCGATTGAGGATAGACTATATGGGGCCACATCGGGGGCTACCGCTTCAGCAGGACAAAGTTTTACCAGTCCTGATGGTACATCCTGGAGTGATCTGACCACTACTCCTATTAAGGATGGCATCACCGGAGCCATTCAGACACACCCCTATGCAAACGTCTGTCTCAGAGCCTACACTAAGAACTATTCGGCTCCGACAGCACGGTTTTATGGGGTTCCGGGCACAGAAGTTTTTCCGCTGACGATACAATTCATGGATGTTTCAACCGGGAATCCAATCACCAGGCATTGGGATTTTGGCGATGGAACCGAGTCAACTGATCAAAATCCTGTGCATACATATTCTGAACCTGGTACCTATACGGTAACTCTTTCTGTGGGTGATGAATGAGAGTATCTCCTTTTTAGTCTTATTCTGACTATGGGGTCTGGTTCCGGAGTTGATACTGCCGGTTAAAGTTCATCACTGCATCCATCTCTCCGGTAATGTTCTCCGGATTGATGACAATCTCCTGTGGGCTCATTCCAAAGTATTTGAAGGTCTCCTGAATCAGAGGAATATCCAGAAATCCTGAAGTATCTCCTGACGAGAGGGAATTGATGATCTGATTCATCGAGTCTGCGACCATCCCAAAGATCGTCTCTCCCTTCGTACCATATGAGATATCCATACCCAATGTATCAAGGAGATTTAAGAGACCTGCCAGATCACTCCCGGCTTTCGTTCCGGTAAGATCCATTCCTGATACTTCTGAAAGGTTATACTCAGATGTATTCTCTGATGCCGGAATAGACTCTGCAAACCCGTAGATACTACCGAAAAGTATTGAGATGAGGATGAAGCAGAAGATGATGATATAATTCATTGGTGTTCTTGTCTGATCTCCTGCACCTATAAACCTCGGCATTCTACTCCCCGGGTTCAGTGACTTTTTCAATGGAGAAACAGGAATGGAAAAAAGAAGGTAGAGAATCTAAAGGTCAGGCTATCTCATATTCGATGGAAACCTGGGCGGAGACATCGATATTTCCGGGCTCTATCGGTGTAGCTGGTCCTGCACCTGATACATCCGCGCTTCTCATATCCTGATTGTAATAGGATGAAGGGCTGTATGGCTCGCCGACAGTCACGTCATGAACCGCTCCGATAGTAACTCCGAGTGAAGATGCAACCGCTTCTGCATCGCTTCGTGCTTTATCGACCGCGATGGTAAGTGCCTGAGTTCTAAACTCTGCGGTTTTCTGCTTGCTGAGGGTGAACTGGAGTGAACTGACCCCGTTAGCCCCATTGGTGACTGCAAGATCGATGAGATCTCCGATACGGTCTATCTGAGCGGTCTGGATACTGATTGTATTGGATACCTCATAGATGGTGGTCTTCTCTCCAAACTTAGCCTTCAGTGCCTCATCAGGGCTCCATACCTCTGATATCGAGTATGAACTGGTCCCTATCTCTGAAGATGAGAGATTCCCCTTGCCGGAATCCCGGAGCACTCCCATCACGATGTCCATTTTTCGTGCGTTCTCCTTCTGTGCTGCCTTGACGTCAGAATTTTTAGTGACGACTGAGAGGGAGATCTCGCACCGGTCTGGTGAGGTTTTCACAACTCCGCTTCCACTCACATGGATGAGGTTTTTTTCATCATTGGTTTTCGTATCCGAATCTGCAGCAATGCTCACCCCGGTCAGGATCACGAGGATCAGGAGTATTGTCACAATCCATGTTCTGATCTGCATGCTCTGATATCTCCCTGGTGGTTCAAACTCTTTTCCATGACTTCAGAATTACTCATTATCATCGCCAAACAGCCTATGACCTCCCAAGAACTATGTAGATATCCATTCAATACTTGCGTAGCGTGAGGGCTGAAGATACGGACTGGATGATCTATCATGCTGTGTGCAGGATACCTGAGTGCAGGGTGGGAGATCTGTGTGTGGAATGCGGGCTGGATGAAGAGCTGGTGAAAGACTCTCTGAAGCGATTGAGTAGAAATCTCCTGATAGTATTCAGGGGCGATAGGGTTCGCGCCCGCAGCGTTGGGGAGTTTATGATTACCAATCAGATGATGCATGATCCCGATCCTGATCTCATCATTGAGAACGGGGTGGTCAGGGTAAGAGAAAGTTCGGCTGTCGGGATGAATAAAGAGCCTGGAGGGAATGTGCTATGAAGGAAGTTGCGGTACTCAGGCTTGGCCACCGGCCTCAACGGGACCAGCGGGTAACTACCCATGTTGGTCTCACGGCTCGTGCACTTGGAGCGCAGGGGATGTATCTTGCTGCAAATGATACCGGCGTGGTGAAGACCATCGCTGATGTATCGGACCGGTGGGGCGGCAGTTATTTTGTAGAGAATGATGTCGGATGGCACTCCAGCATTCGAAAGTGGAAAGAGGCTGGTGGATGCGTTGTTCATCTGACGATGTTTGGGCTGAACCTCCCTGACGTTGAAGAGGAGATTCGGACGCATGACAAGATTTTGATCGTAGTTGGCGCTGAAAAAGTTCCCGGTGAAGTGTATCAGCTTGCAGATTACAATGTCGCAGTGACCAATCAGCCGCACTCTGAGATCTCTAGTCTGGCCATATTCATGGATCATCTCCTCGGTCCTGATGCACTGAAACAGGAGTTCGCGCATGCAAAGGTCAGGGTTGTTCCCTGCAAAGAAGGGAAACTGGTTGAAGAGACCGAAATAATTGAAGAGATCGGATCGCGCCCATGATCGGGGAGATAAACCGGATTCTGGTTATCGGATTCTCTACCCGGCATGTTGCCGTTTCTGCATCACGCGCAGGGTATGAGGTCTATGCGATAGATCACTTCTGTGATCTGGATCTTCGATCCTGCGTATGTGCCTACCTGCAATTTGAAGAGCTAGCCGAATTGCCTGACTTAATCAGTCAGATCTGTAACGAACACCAGATAGATGCCATCATAACCACGTCGGGGGCTGAAGATCTCAGTAGGCTTCCTGCTCCCCTCCTTGGAACTGACCGGGCAGTTGCCACGCGCTTTCTTGATAAAGCAGAGACGCAGCGGTTCTTTGAGTCACATGGATTTCCTGTACCTGGGATCGCACCTTCAGGTGCATACCCTGCCATGCTCAAACCCTGTCGTGGTTCAGGAGGCTGGCGAAATGCAGTAGTCAGATCAGAGGCTGACATCAGGAGATGGGAGGAATTGTTCCCTGGTGAACCATATATCCTGCAGGAGATAGCAGAAGGAATACCTGCATCGGTGTGCTGTGTCACCACCGGATCTTCTGCGAAGGCAATAGCGGTTAATCGGCAGATTATGAGGGGGACTGAAGATGCACCGTTTGGATTCTCAGGTTCGGAAACTCCTTTTGTTCACCCGCTCGCCGGGCAGATGCGGGATCTTGCTGAGCAGATTGCAGCCGCCAGTGGGTGCCGGGGGATCATCGGGATAGATTTCATGGTCACGGATCAGTCGTGTGTAGCGATAGAGATCAATCCGCGATTTGTCGGTACCCTTGATACGATGGAGCGGGCGACCGGCCTCTCAATGGTGAAACTGCATATTGATGCGTGCCAGGGCATCCTTCCTGATTCGATTCCGGATCCGGAGCGCTGCTACATGCGCAGAATTCTCTTTGCAACTCAGGATGTTACTATTGATGAGGATCTCTCCTTTCTCGCCCCATCGGTTGCTGACATTCCTGCACCTCCAGCCAGTTTCTCTCCCGGAGAGGCGATTATAAGTGTATTTGGAGACGGGGATGATTCTGTAGGGGCTGAAGCATCTCTGGATAAGACTATCAGAACCGCAGTCCAATATATACACTGATGGTCACCGTCGAAGAGCTGCTCGAAGAGCCTGCAATCGAAGCATACCTGCACCGGATGATCGGTGATGAGGGAATGGGCCTGGTTCGCCGATTTCCTGATGCAAAGGAGTTTAGCGACGAGGAACTGGCAGAGCTGACCGAGATCAATCTGAATTCGGTGAGAAATACTCTTTACACGCTCTATGAACACCGGCTTGCAAAGTATCGCCGGATAAAGAATAATGAAACCGGCTGGTTGACATATCTGTGGCATCTTCAGCCCTCAAACATCTATGAGGCTATTGCCAGGGATATGGATGTCATTCTTGAGAAACTGAAGAAACGGTATGTGTTTGAGAACGAGAACGACTTTTACACCTGCAGGCAGTGTGGGTACACCACCACATTCACCTCTGCACTTGATAACCAGTTTGTGTGCCCGTCTTGTGAGGATAAGATGACCCACTTTGACAATGAACTCCTGGTTGTGGCGCTCAGTGAACGGATCGCCAGAATGAAGGACACTCTTGGTCATGCCTGATCCCGGAGACGGGTATCTCCCTCTTCTTCTAAAGGCCGGGTGTGAACCTGGTGTCATTGCCCATTGTCGTGTTGTCAGGGATGTAGCGGTCAGTATTGTAGATAAGATAATCACCGCTGGCAAGGTCACGGTTGATCGGGATCTTGTTGCTGCCGGAGCTATCCTTCATGATATCGGTAGATCACGCAGCCATGGTATGGATCATGCTGATCTTGGCGGGGATATCTGCCGCAGTCTGGGCCTTGATCACCGGATCTGTCTTATTGTTGAGCGTCACATCGGAGCAGGGCTGACATCGGAGGAAAGGATTGTCCTTGGGCTTGTAGGTGGGGATCGAGTGCCTGTCGCGATCGAAGAGAAGATTATAGCGCATGCTGATAATCTGGTCAAAGGAACGCGGATAATAACTCGGAAAGATCTTGAACACTCCATAGAGCGGTTTCCTCTGGAAGTTAGGGCGCGGTTTATTGTACTTGCCGATGAACTTGAATCTCTGAGCTGGAAGTAATCTCCTCATCCGGTTGACAGTTGAGGAGGTCTTCAGAGGATTATCTTTCGTACAACCGGGAGTGCCCTGAGTTCTTCAATAACCTGGGCCGGTATTAACTTCTCCGTGATGATGACCAGGCGTGGCTCCTCTGAAAGATGGGGGTCGGTAACAAAGACCTGTCGTATCCCGATCCCATGGTTTGAGAGGATGTGGATGCATGCATCGACAATTCCCGGTCTGGTTGCGTCATCCGGTAGAATAGTTATGACTGAGAGAGAGAGGTGGTCTGCAATCAACGTGAGGTCAGGAGTCGCCCTCATGGCGATGAAGATCTCACGATATGGGGAGCATAAGATGCGCTTTGCAGTCGAATCAACAACCCGCCTGTCAACTCCTACCTCGGTGGCAATCTGTGTAGATGCGATAGGGATGGTATTACAACAGATCCTTCCCTCCTCATTGACCCCGAATCCGTTCTGGAGAAGAAATCTGACGACTCTGCTCTGTGAAGGAGAATCAGAGAAACAAGAGAGGATAGCTGACCACATAGAATTACAGACAGGTTGACCGGTGAGGGATTAATCATATCCCGAGCATCATATGGGTGAGATGGAAGGGAAAAGGGGGGTGTCCCATAACTATAAGTGCTCATACATTGACCTTTATCAGGCACGCACGCGAGGGTTGCCGAGCCAGGTCAAAGGCGCAAGGTTGAGGGCCTTGTCACGAAGGTGTTCGGGCGTTCGAATCGCCTCCCTCGCATCTTATCAACGATAATGCGCTGTGTTCTTTTTTATTGCACCATTTAGATAAATGCAGATATCATATTGGGTGATCTGTCATGCATCCATCACGAATTACCTGGTACCCTGCTGCATTTGCCAGTGACAATAACTCCGGTGTTCATCCAGCGATAATTTCTGCCCTGATTGACGTCAATTGTGGGCATGCAATCGCCTATGGGGATGATCCCTGTACCTGTCAGGCTGAAAAGACCTTACAGAAGCACTTCGGGGATGATGCAGCAGTCTTCTTTGTTCTGAATGGTACCGGGGCAAATGTATCAGCCCTCTCATCTGTCACTCGTCCTTATCACGCGATCTTTTGTGCAGAGAGTGCTCATATCAACGTGGATGAATGTGGGGCACCTGAGCATCTGACTGGTTGCAAACTTATCGATCTGCCATCTCCGGATGGGAAGATTAGCATTACTAGCATTGAGCCATATCTTGAATCACGGGGTGATGAGCACCAGGTCCAGCCCGGAATAATATCACTCACTCAGGCTACCGAGCGGGGGACGGTGTACCGTCCTCATGAGATTTTGGCTATCACCAGATTTGCCCATGAGAACGGGATGCTGGTCCATATGGATGGTGCCCGGCTATGCAACGCTGCTGCATTTCTTGGATGTACGCTCAGGGAGATAACAACCGATGCCGGAGTTGATCTCCTCTCATTCGGGGGTACCAAGAACGGTATTATGTACGGTGAAGCTGTGCTCTTCCTGAACGGAGCCCCACCCGGAGGGTTTCAGTACTGCCGCAAGCAGACTACCCAACTGGCATCAAAAATGCGGTACATCTCAGCACAGTTTGACCGGCTCTTAAGAGATGATCTCTGGTATCTCAATGCTTCACAGGCGAACCAGATGGCCAGGCTCCTCTCGGCGCTGGTATCTGATATTGAAGGTGTATCTATAATGCATCCGGTCGAGTCAAACGCTGTCTTTGTTTCACTGCCCCACCAGGCAGTGGAAAAGATGCTTGAAGAGACCTTCTTTTATGTGATCGATTCGAAAGCCCCGGTGGTCAGGTGGATGACTTCGTTTGATACCACTGAGGAGCAGGTTCGTGAGTTTGCAGCCCTGGTTAAGAAGGTGGTTACCTGGTGAATACATTCAAATGTCCGGATATATGAGGCGGGTTGCGTAAGAATTCTAAAGAGGCTATTGAGGGGGTGTATCTGTGCAATCGGGTGTCTTACTCCTGCTCTTTCTGACTACACTTCTCTCGGCAATATCGATGGTCGAAGAGGTAGATGGCTAAAGGAAGGGATAATGAAAGACTATGAGATATTCTGAGGAGTGTTAATGTGGGTTCTAAACCTGATAAACACGATGTCCTCTATGCAAAGAGACCGATATAGGCGCTCCGACTGGATACTGTAGGATGGTGCCGGTTTGATCCTGACCGATGAAATCATAACCCGGGTCCGCCAGTTCAATTATATCCCGACAAAAAGATTGCTGAGAATAGCAAACCCCCCTCATGTCTACAACTGTATATATCTGTGGTATTTAAACTCAAATTTCTCAAAGGAGGCTTATTAACTATCTTCTGCTGATTTTCAAGAAGCATTCCTTTGTGAGTTTTAAAAATCTTGCCGCAGTCAATAAATCTCTGTGAGATTGATACTATCTGGAGTTATCACATGTTTGACCACTGCCCCGGTGTCACGAGCATCAAAACCCCCACCCTTACGATAAAGAAGTGCCCTCAATGCGGCGAAGAGGTTGAGATATTCTCCAATGAGGTCAAGTCAGCATGCACCGAATGTGGTTTTGTCATCTACAATGACACCCTCACCTGTATTGAATGGTGTAAATATGCAAAAGAGTGCGTCGGCGAGGAGATGTACAATATGTTTGCGAAAAAGAAAGAGGCATAAAGTGCTCCTTTTGCATCGTGACCCCTATATCTATGTCTGTTTACGAATGATTACCTGTGATCCTTCGTTCCCCCTGCCTGCATATATGATGAACTCAAATCCTTGTATCTGATATGAAACTGGAGGATTATTACGAAGAACGAGGCCTCGATCGGATTATCGGACTGAGTGACGGGGTTTTTGCTTTTTCTTTGACCTTACTTGCCCTGGACCTGGTAGTTCCTGATTTTCAGAGTGGCGATGCAGCATTTCTCTCCCAGAATCTTCTTGGTGAAATGCCCCGATTCATCTATTTCTTCATGACCTTTTTCATCACTGCGGCATACTGGGCCTCTCATCACCGGATATTTAGATTTATTCGAAAGTATGATGACACGCTGATTCGGATGAACATGTTTCTGCTCGTCTGTATCATTCTTATGCCGTTTGTTACCAAACTGATCAGTGAGCACGGAAGTGTGCAGATCGCCGTCATCATTGCTGCAATGGGGTATGCAGCGCCTGGGTTCTTCCTGGGTATGATCTGGCATTATGCATCCCGGGGTTACCTCCTCATTGATGAAAAGATTCCCGTTGATTTCGCGAAGCTGACCACAATTAAAAATTATGCTATCCCTTCAATATTTCTCATCTCGATACCCTTCTCGTTCATCAAACCGGAATATGCATTGTATTTTTGGTTGATTCTTATTCCAATGAAGTTTCTAATTGAGTACCGGTTCAGATCGTTCATGGAGAATGACTGATATCCCGTCCTCTGATTTTTTTTGCAGTACTTTCAGCTATGATTGAGCGGATGTGTCTGTTGTCCGGGTAAGTTCATCAAACATCCAGCCAGTCACCTGAAATGTGGGTGGCCCCTCCTCGCTGATTCCATCCTGTGTCTGCATATCATTATCCATCCGCCAGTTCATAAGACCTGCAAGCCCGAGTGTTTTTACAACTTCAGCTTTCCCGGCAACCGACTCCTGAGTGTCATGCCCACCGTTTTCCAGGTATCCGAATTCACTCTCAACTCCTCCGATCATCTTCTCAAACGGAATCCCTGCTTCTGCGTACTGATTTGCATATTCGTTGAGATCATATGTATTTCCCGGCCCGTATGTCATAAGGTTGAGGTGATCAACGTATGGCGATAATGCTGCGACCGTTTCAGGATCGTGCACACCTGGCCAGATGGTGCAGGAAAGTCCATACTGCTTCCCCCGTGGAGTCAGAAGACCGGGGGCTTTGAACTTGTCATTACATGCCTGAAGCAGGGCGATCTGCTCATCGACGTACTCGTTTATATCTCTGGTCTCAAAGTCCATATCATATCCATCCAGGTCGTACTCCTGCATATATAAAAGGGCACTATCAGCAAATTGCCGGGGTTCTTCTGCTGCTTTCAGGTACTCCTCTGTAACGTTATCGCCGTAATTGGAACTGATAAATATCTCTGCATCAGGGTTCTTGTCGCGGCAGAGAGAGACGATGGTTCTGATCCTTACATCAGCATCTCCCACTGCATTATCCATATCAATATTTGTGATTTGCCCGTCCTGCACGGTAGCAAAGGCAATATAGAGTCGGTTGATCTGATCCCAGGGGATAGAATCACTGACTGATATCGCCTGATTGTATGCCTCATCAAAGAGGAAAAAGTATGCTCCAATTATTGGTTTTTCTTCGGCAGATGTCGGAATAATGATAAGGAAGAGGATAACGGTACCCAGAATGATCCATGACCCATGCATGAGTACTGGATAGAGCGTAGGAGCTGATGAGGATACCTCATCCTGGTCTTCTGAATAAAATCTGGGCGTTTAGCATTCCGATTTCTTCTTGTTATGAAAGGAAGACTTTTCAAAGATCCTCATTACTCTTACCTGAGTATTAATCAGATCAGCACTATTCTATTCTATGGTTATTGGATTGTCAAAAATCGTTTTTTCAGGCTTACGTGCCAGAACCATGAAATACTGGGTTTTTCCGTTGATCCTTCTGATTTTTTGGGGTGCTAATGGTTGTTCTGCGGAAATAATTATGGAATCAGGTCCGTTTAACCTGAATAACTCGGTTAATCCGGGTGATAATCTCTTCAGATATGTGAATGATGCCTGGATACGTGATCATCCTGTTCCTTCAAACAAAAGTTCGTATCACGCATTTTTAGAGGTGGAGGACAAGACCGATGATCAACTCCATATCCTGTTTGATGCTGAAAAAGGTAACTACACCCAGGGGAATGACAGTCTGATCGGGAAATTTTATTCTTCTGGTATGGATGAGCAGGCGATAGAACGAGATGGACTCACTCCACTCACCGATGAATTGGAATTGATAGATGCGATGAGGACATCGGAGGATCTCCTGAACATGTCGATATATCTCCTTGAGAGAGGTATCTCTCCCCTGTATCAGTATTATGCATATCAGGATCCCACCAATACATCCCGGGTTATTCCCCACCTGGAGCAGGGTGGCCTTGGTCTGCCAGACCGGGATTATTACTTCAGAAATGATAGTGAGAGTCTGAAAATGCAGGATGCCTATATGAGTCATATCAAAAAGGTGTTCCTCCTTATGAATTTCACTCAGTATGAGGCAGAGAAGAATGCAGGTATAGTCTACTCCATCGAAAAGGAGATTGCAGAATCTCATTATACTGCCGTAGAGAATCGTGATGCGGTAAATACTACACATATTCTTGAGTGGACATCGCTGAAAGAGACGTATCCTGATTTTGGGTGGGATCATCTCATCACAATTGCCGGATCCGGGGTGTGTGATCAGGTAAATGTCCACCAGGTGCCGGTTATCTCCCGGCTGAACACTATGCTTCGAACCGTGGCCATTAATGACTGGAAGGTATTCTTCAAGTACAAACTAATTGACAGTACATCCCCCTATCTCTCTTCCCCATATGAGAATGAACATTTCATGTTCTATGAGCAGATCCTAAATGGGGTTGAAACACCCGAACCCAGATGGAAACGAGTTCTTTCCACAGTAAATGTTCTACTCTGTGATGAAGTCGGAAAGCAGTATGTTCAGCGGTACTTTGACGCCGGTTCACGCCAGCGGGTACAGAACATCTCACATTCCATTCGTGTTACACTGGGTGAACGTATTCTGAATCTCACCTGGATGGAGGATACAACGAAGCAGGCAGCAAAGGATAAACTCGATGCCATGGTAGAGAAGATTGGATATCCTGATGCCTGGATGGATTATTCCGTCCTCACTCTGACCGACATATATGTAGATAATGTTCTTGAAGGATCCCGGTATCTTATCATCCATGGACCTGCCGGTCTGGACAAGATAGGCAAACCAGTCGACCGGAATACATGGCTCATGTCTCCTCAAACGGTAAACGCGTATTATTCCCGAACCCTGAATGAGATCGTGTTTCCTGCAGCAATCCTCCAGCCCCCTTTCTTTAATCCAGATCTGGATGATTCGATAAATTATGGCGGAATCGGAACCGTAATTGGGCATGAGATGACTCATGGATTTGATGATCAGGGAAGAAGGTATGATAAAGAGGGGAATCTTAAAGACTGGTGGTCAGCAACAGACTCAGCCCGGTTTACCGAGCAGGCCGATCTGATAGTTTCCCAATACAATCAGTTTGAAGCATTACCTGGACTCTATATTGATGGAAATCTCACGCTTGGAGAGAATATTGCTGATTTTGGAGGTCTCACCCTTGCCTGGCATGCATGGAAGAACTCTCTGCAGGATGCTGACAATACACGGTTGTATGGAAATCTTACCGGAGATCAGCAACTATTTCTCTCATTTGCACAAATATGGCGGGGTGTAGCCCGGGATGAGTACATCAGGACCAAAACCTATACTGATCGGCATCCCTGGGGTGCCTTTCGGGCGAATGGCGCTCCCTTTAATATTCCTGAATTGTATGATGCATTCCCGGATATCACACCGAATAATGCGTTGTACCGGACACCAGATGAACGTCCGATCATCTGGTAAATATTGATTACCTATGCTATGAATGGAGATGTGGTGATGAGGATCAGATTATTCTTACAATCTCTCCAATAACCATCTTCTCTTCATCAATAATTTCAGCGCTTTGAATCATTAAATTAGAACGCTTTCCATTTGGCAGTTTTCCCTCACCATACTGCTTGGTTCCAACTATTGCGGATCCTACAAAGATATCATTAAAGACATGCATTGGAGTCTTGTTACTCTCAACCTTAATATTAAGATGGTTGAAGAGTGGCTCCATAATCACATCAGATCTTTTTACTCTGAGATACTGTTCTGCAAATTGATTCAAAAAAATGATTCGTTGCTTTTTATC
>DATMXW010000158.1:0-23276 GCA_035561295.1 Methanospirillum sp.
TTATAATTGCATACATTTTTAACTACATAATTCAGACAATAATTATGCATCGTGTCACTAAAGTATGTTCAGTTTTTGCTTTTTTGCTACTGGTTTCTGTAATTACATTACCTGCTACTGCAGAAAAAACCGAGGTCACGCTTACGGATATTAACGGAAAGCAGGTTACACTGAAAGTTCCGGTCGACTCCATGGTACTTCAGTACAGCGGGAGCGGGGGTCCATTCTACACCCTGTTTGCACTTGAAGGAAAGGATGGAGTAAAAAAGATCGCAGCAATGGATGACGGTCTGAATACAAACCGTAATGATATATGGAAAAAATTCCTTGAGGCAGTTCCTGAACTTGAAAAGGTTCCAAAAGTTGGGGAAGGAAAGGATCTCAGTGTTGAGACGGTTATTTCACTGAAACCTGATGTCCTGGTAGTTCCAAAGGACAGTTACAAGGGTGCTGTTGAGGTATACAACAAGGTAGAAGAGGCTGGTGTTCCGGTTGTTGTCATGGATTATCATGCAGAGACACTGGAAAACCACAAAAAGTCCATTGAACTCATGGGACAGCTGCTTGGAAAGGAAGAGAAGGCAACTGAACTCTTTAATGATTACAAGGCACAGATGGATGTCGTCTCCAATAAGCTCAGCCAGATTTCCGGGGTAAAGCCACGGGTATACGTGGAGTGTGCCGGAAAGTCAGCAGATGAGATCTACAATACCTACAGTAAATACATGTGGGGTGCCCTGGTATCAAACTGCGGCGGAGACAATATCGCCGAAGGTGCCATTGAGACGTATGGCCCGATCAGCCAGGAAGTAATCCTGAAGAAAGATCCCGAGGTCATCATCTACACCGGTTCGTACTGGCCGAAAGAATCTAAATCATTCAGACTTGGATTTGCATCCACCGAAAAATCTGCTCAGGAATCCCTTGCCCCATATCTCAAGCGGACGGGATGGGAAGAGATCTCAGCCATGAAAAATAACCGCGTATACGGCGTATACCATGGGCTTGGAAGAGATATCATTGATTTTGCTGCATTCCAGTTCCTTGCAAAGGCAATGTACCCGGAGCAGTTTAAAGATGTTGATCCGGAGAAGAATCTGAAAGAGTTCTTCGCCAAGTATCTACCGGTGGATCTCAGTGGTGTATGGTTTGTTGAACCCACCACGCAATAATGAGTGAAAAACATCCCCGAATATCATCTTCCGCGACCGAGATGTATGATGGGATTGTATCCCGAAAATTTTTTCTTCTCATTATTCTTTTTCTGGGAGTGATCCTCTCCTTTATCGTAGATGTTGTCACCGGCCCGGCATGGCTGAGTCTCTCCGAGGTCGCAGCAGCATTACTATTCGGGGAAAATTCGACAAACCGAATGATCATCTGGGTTATCCGCCTTCCGATGGCATGCATGGCGATATTCGTTGGAGCAGCACTCGGGCTAGCCGGTGCCCAGATGCAGACAATTCTTGATAACCCCCTGGCAAGCCCTTATACTCTTGGAATTTCAGCGGCAGCAGGCTTTGGTGCAGCACTCGCTATCGTTCTCGGAGTCGGTGTTCTCCCGGGGGGAAATGAGTTTCTCGTCCCGTTAAACGCGTTTCTCTTCTCCATGCTGTGTTGCATCTCGATTTATCTGATCGCGTGGCGAAAGCGGGGAACAACTGAAACCCTGGTATTGGCAGGAATCGCCTTGTTATTCCTCTTCAATGCCCTGACAACGTTTCTTGAGTATATCTCAACACAGGAAGACCTCCAGGCAGTGGTATTCTGGCTCTTTGGGAGTTTATCCAAATCAACCTGGCCTAAGGTGGCATTTGTCGGGGCAGTTCTGGTGATTGTTATCCCGTTTTTCCTCATGGATGCATGGAAACTGACTGCAATGAGGCTTGGAGACAGTAAAGCCCAGAGCCTCGGGGTGAATGTCCCCCGGCTCAGGATTAAATCATTACTCCTGATATCAGTCCTGACAGCGACGGCCGTCTGCTTTGTCGGGATTATCGGATTTGTTGGCCTTGTATCCCCGCATATCGCACGAATGATGGTGGGAGAAGATCACCGGTATTATCTTCCCGCTTCACTCCTTGGTGGAGCCCTGCTCCTGTCAGTATCTTCGATCGCGAGCAAATTGGTCATTCCGGGTTCGGTATTTCCCATCGGGATAGCAACATCCTGTATCGGAGTGCCCTTTTTCTTATATCTTATTCTCAGACGAAGGAGTGAATTCTGGTGAAACTTGATGTTGTGGATCTCTCATTTGCATATGATACATTTCAGGTTCTTCAAGAGGTTAATATCACCGCTGAAGAGAAAATTACTGCAGTTTTAGGGCCGAACGGTGCTGGAAAATCTACGCTGCTTACCTGTATTGCAGGAATTCACAAACCTAAGGGTGATGTATATCTTGATAATACCAATATCAGCGAGATACAATCACATGAACTTTCAAAGTCTGTCAGTTATCTTCCCCAGGACGGGCCGTCACGGGCAGTGCTGACAGTCCTTGAAGCGGTTCTGCTTGGACGGCTCCATTCCCTGAAATGGAAAGTTCCCAGAGAGGATCTTGATATGGCATATACAACACTCTCTGATTTGGGAATTGATAACCTGGCAGGACGAAAACTGAATGAACTGAGTGGAGGACAACGTCAGATGGTCTCGATTGCTCAGGCTATTGCCCGGGACCCAAAGATCCTGCTGATGGATGAACCTACCAACTCTCTTGATCTCCAGCACCAGCTGGAGATGTTTGACCTGGTCCAGGAGATATCACATGAACGAAAGATTACTGCTCTGGTCGCTCTCCATGACCTCAACCTGGCTGCCCGGTATGCCGATAACCTCGTCGTCCTTGATGGCGGGAAGATCTGTGCATCTGGAAAACCTGAGCAGGTTCTGACCAGTGAGATGATAGAAAGCGTATACGGGGTGCATGCTGATATTGCCACCGACACAGAGGGTTTTGTCCATGTGACACCGGTATGCTCAGTGAAGGGAAGAGAAAGAAAACGGTCCAGGATGGTTAATTCATGAACGATGATGTACAAAAATACGAGAAGATGTGGGAAGAATGCTGCCGTGAAGAAAGTCTGCGATGCAGCACCGAGTACTGGAACAGCAGGGCAGAGGATTATACCGATTTTATCACCCATAGTGACTTTGATCACGGTAGAAAGATCCTGGCATTATTCCAGCATGAAGAACTCATATCACCAGAGAGCCAGGTGCTTGATATCGGGTCAGGACCCGGAGCCATAACCATCCCCTTTGCCGAGAAAGTTCAGTCAGTCACCTCTGTTGAGCCTGCCGGGGAGATGATAAATAACCTACTGAAAAACGCCAGAGATAAGAATCTCTCCAACATCTCCACGATCCCACAGATATGGCAGGATGTCAGTACTGATGATCTGAAGAAGCAGTTTGATCTCACGATCTGTTGCCACTCGATCTGGCATTTTCCTGATATCTTTACCCAGATTTCACGCATGGAACAGGTCAGCCGTGGATGGTGTGCCCTGGCTCATGGAATTTCTCCCGGTAAAAGTGATAATGACATCTCACAAAAACTGGGCATTCCTTTTGATGAGACCGATCGGTTTATTCTGGTGAAACAGATCCTCGAAAACAGGGGAATCTTTCCAAATGTCAGTATACTCCCCATCACCATGCGCCGAACGGTTGAATCAGGGAGATCCATGCTCACCCTTGGGCTCAAAAAATACCGGGAACCCCAGCCGGCAGATATTGCTCTCATTGATGAGCATTTAGCAGCAAATTCCCGGGATGGTATGTATGAAAAAACCGGCACTATGGGCGTTCTCTGGTGGAGGGTAGCATGAGTACTCCCGCTGTCCAAACCTGGGAAGAGATCTACGACTCCCGCCTTTCCATGATGAACCGGGATTACCAGGTCTCTGACTGGTCAGAGAGATCTGAGGATTATTCTGAATCACGGAAGACGGATAATTACCGGTATGGGAGGAACGTCCATGAAATCCTTGAAAAAAACGGGATCGTATCAGATGGCTCCCGGGTCATTGAAGTTGGATCAGGGCCTGGTACGTTTGTTATTCCTTTTGCCCAGTCTGTTGCCCATGTAACCGCAGTAGAACCTGCAGAAGGGATGATGGCACGAATCCGTGAGAATGCAGGACAGGCCAGCGTCTCCAATTTTGATATCATCCCCGCAATCTGGCAGGAGGTGGACACAAGCAGCATGGCTGGACAGTATGATCTCGCGGTATCATCCACGGTCATCTGGATGTTTCGTGATATTGTTGAGCAGATCCGGCGTATGGAGAAGGTTTCATCCGGATATTGCTGTCTGTGTGCCGGGATAGATACTAATGGTCATTCTGCAGATGACCTCTGGGAAAAAGTCGTCGGTGAGCGTTCTAAACCAGTATTTCCCGAGTATCCACTCATCTATTCTATCCTGTATGAAAACGGGATTTATCCAGAGGTGAGGATCATCGAACATGTCAGTCGGAGAAGTCCGGAAAATATGATGAAGATGCACTCGGTCTTTTACAACCTCTTCACCTCCATGAATCAGGAGAAAGAAGGGATCATCCGCAAGCACGTAATGGATAACCTACAGGACGGGCAATACATCATGCGGTTCAAAACCGCTGTCCTCTGGTGGAAACCCTCTCTGAACCGGGAGGTGCAGCATGGAGCATGAAGCAGCGGGGAAAATGCAGGCCTATAAAAAGGAGATATCTGCATGGTGGACCGCTGATTGTTCTTTTTACGATAATTACCCGGAACACGGTCTTACCCGACGGGAAGAGGAGTTATGGGAAAAATTCCTCAAACAGGAGATCGGAGAAAACCCTAAGACAATTCTTGATGTCGGATGCGGGACCGGATCAATTGCACTCATCCTATCAGCGCTTGGTCATGATGTCTCTGGGATTGATCTCTCTGAAGGGATGCTCTCAGTATGTGAGAAGAAAGCGGCTTTCAGAGGGCTTCCAATCCAGATTCAGATAGGGGATGCTGAGGCGCTCCCGTTTCCGGACCATAGTTTTGATATTATCACCAGCCGGTGGGTTCTCTGGACCCTTCTTCGGCCCGAAGTTGCGATGAGTGAGTGGAAGCGGGTGCTGAAACCGGGTGGAAAGATTCTGGCGTTTGATGTGAAAACCCATACATCCGGAAATGGTACAATCCCGGATAAGATCCGCCAGTACGTCTCAAAATCTCTAATATCCCTTCAGGATGGGAGAAAATTAAACAGTTACACCTATAAAAAAGAGATTCATGATGCCCTTCCCCTTGCCTATCATCTCCCTGACTCCTTTGACCGGCAGGTCAGGTTGTTTCAGGATGCCGGTCTTACCGGTGTTATCACAAAACCAGTTGAACCACTGGCGGTGATGCCCGGAGAGAAGCTGGAAAAACCCTGGCGGTACAGGTTCGGATGGAAAGGATATGGGGACTGGCACTGTATTTCCGGTTACAAAGACGAGACGTGCATTCAGTCTGGGATGATCAATCCAGATGGTCCTCATTAAACCCGGGAAACATGTGAATTTAGATCTGGGATGTAATGTTATTTTCTTTCTTTAATAAATCCGAATATTCTCATAAATTAATACTAAATATTAATAACGTAAAAAATATCTTCATGTCTAAGAAACTCCCGACCTTTGAGGAAGTCGTTCACTTCCATGGTCATTCCTGTCCCGGTCTCGCGTTCGGATATCAGGCTGCCCGTTGTGCATTGGAGCACTTATCTGCTGATCGATCTGCTGACGAAGAGATCGTGGCTATCGTAGAGAACGATGCATGCGGGGTTGATGCCATTCAGGTGATGACCGGATGTACACTGGGAAAGGGGAATCTGATCTACCGCGATCTTGGCAAACATGCCTGGTCATTTATTAAACGTGATAAATCTGATGCTATCAGGATTGTTACAAAACCGGAAGAGAATATGGGTCAGGATCCCATGTTTAAGACCCTTCGGGAAAAGGTTTTTTCAGGAAATGCCACTGCTGAAGAGGAAGAACGATTTCACCACCAGATGGACAAACAGACTCAGGACCTGTTATCAAAAAAACCTTGTGATATTTTCATTGTTCAGAAAATAACACCTGATATTCCTGAAAAAGCACGAATATTTGCTACAGTGCCATGTAGCAAATGCGGGGAGATGGTGGCTGAACACCGGGTCAGGTTAATGGATGGAAAACTGGTATGCCTGACTTGTAATTCTGAGTATGGGCGGGGCTGGGATACCTGATACGGCGACAAACCATCTTTTTTACCTTCGCAGATATTTTTAATATATCGTTCCTTTCTCCTTTTTAATTCCTATTTGAGCCATAATCGAGTATGAGAAAAACGTTATTGTTCAATCAGAGGTTGAATTATTATGATAAGGAGAACTACCATCTTTGATGGTGACGAAGGGAGATCGCCGATTCCATTAAAATGAGATCACTGATTTTTAATATCTGCATAACAAATACATATTCTGTATGAGGATCGGATCACTATGGGCAATATCATTCGCATCAATGTATTGCATACTATTATTTTTTGCTATTGCTGCGATGCCGGCAATGGCTACAGAGAGTTCAGGATCAATCATGGAGATCACCGATCTCTATGATCGGACAGTCACCGTCCCAGTGCATCCTGATAAAATTATCGGATCAAATGCAGGTGCTCTCCGGTTTATCTGTTTTCTGGGTGTTCAGGACAAAGTAGTGGCCGTGGATGCGTATGATAATCAGGTTCCGACTAAATACTACGGAAAGTCCTACCTGCTTGCAAATCCCCATTTTGCAGACCTTCCTATCTTCGGTGAGGGAATGGGGAAGGATGACCCTGAGAAGATAGTAAAGATCGGCCCTCAGGTGATATTCAAGACTTCCCCGAGTGCAGCAAAAGACCTTGATGAACTTCAGACAAAGACCGGGATACCTGTTGTTGGACTGAAGATGGGGGGACTGAACACTGAACAGAACAAAAAAGACTTTTATGACAGCCTGAAAGTGATTGCAAAGGTCATGGGGAAAGAAGCCCGTGCAGATGAGATTATCAGTTATGTTGATGGTCAGATCGCTGAACTGGAAAAGCGGACTGTAGATGTCGATGCTGCGAAAGCTCCGACTACCTATATTGGAGGCGTAGCATTTCGCGGTCCTCATGGGATTGAATCAACAGAACCGGCATATCCTCCATTTAAGATGATCCATGCAAATAACATCGCTGAATCGATGGGCACTGATCATGCAGATATCGCCAAGGAAAAGATCGTCGATCAGGATCCATCTGTCATTTTTGTTGATCTCGGAACATTGCAGATGAACGGAACAACTGGTCTTGATGAACTGAAAACAGATCCAAGTTACCAGACATTGTCTGCGGTTAAATCGGGAGAGGTGTATGGAGTCCTTCCATATAACTGGTACTCATGGAACCCGGACAATATGCTCGCAGATGCATGGTACATAGGCTCTGTCCTGTATCCGGACAAGTTTTCAGGTCTGAACATGAAAGAGAAAGCGAACGAGATCTATAACTTCTTTGTTCAGAAACCATTGTATGATGAGATGAATTCCCAGTATGATAATCTGGCATTCACTCGCCTTACTCTTTAATCCCCCTTTATTTCACCCAATTCCCCGGATACCAGCTTTAATCTCTCCTGCAAGCGGGTTCCTGAATTTGAATATTGTAACACAGGATCAGGACAGGATCATGCATCTGGAACAGGATAAGCTACCAACAGAATATCTGAAGTATACTCGTAAGAAGGTTATCTTCATCGCTCTGGGGATAATTCTCATACTTCTTCTACTGATCATCTCAATCTCTGTCGGTGCGGTAAATATTCCCCCGATAGATGTACTGAATACGCTTTTAGGATTTTCATCCTCTCCTCAAAGAGAAACAATTATCTGGAATATCAGGCTTCCCCAGGCTCTGACCGGGATTGTTACCGGGATCGGACTCGCTGCTTGCGGAGTCGCGCTTCAATCAATTTTGAGAAATCCCCTTGGTGAGCCGTATACCCTCGGGATATCTCATGCAGCGGCTTTTGGAGCGACATTCTCGGTGATGGTACTTGGGGCTGGTGCTGTGGAGTCTGCAGGGGCAGATGCAGTGATTATCAATAATCCGGCCATTACCACCATATGTGCATTTCTCTTCTCTATGCTTGCCACGGTAGGAATACTGATGATATCCCGAATCAGAGGCGCCTCGCCGGAAGTGATGATCCTGGCCGGGGTTGCTATCAGTGCTCTGTTTACCTCGGCAACGATGTTTCTCCAGTACTTTGCATCTGATGTCCAACTTGCAGCGGTCGTCTTCTGGACCTTCGGTGATCTCTCCCGTGCAGATTGGGGGGAACTCGGATTAATTACCGCCATTACCATCTTGATCGTGGGCTGGTTCTTCACCCAGGTATGGAACTTTAATGCTATTGATGCTGGTGATGAGACTGCACGGAGTCTTGGGATCAATGTGAGACGGCTGCGACTGATTGGTATGGTCGCTGCTACTCTCCTCGCCGCTACTACCACTGCTCTTTTGGGTGTCATCGGATTCATCGGGCTTATTGCACCCCATATCACTCGTCGGATAATCGGTGATGATAACCGGTTTCTCCTTCCTGGTTCCTGTATCGTTGGAGCAATAGTACTCCTTGCCGCTGATTGTGTAGCCCGGATACTTATTCCCCCGCATGTTCTGCCAGTCGCTGTTTTGACCTCATTTCTGGGTGCACCAGTATTCATCTGGCTGCTGGTCAAAGGGAGGCATACATGATCCTCTCTATTGATAATCTCTCATTCCAGTACTCAAGCAGGACGATTCTCAGTGATATCAGGTTTTCCCTCGGTGCCCATGAGATCCTTGCTATCATGGGACCAAACGGGGTCGGAAAAACCACACTTTTAAAGTGTATCAACCGGCTCATTACCCCGAGAGCGGGAACTATCCTGATCGAAGGGGATGATACATCAGGACTTGAGAATCAGGATCTTGCACGGCTGATAGGATATGTCCCGCAAAGGACCGAGACAGGTAGAATTACTGCCTTTGATGCGATACTGCTTGGAAGACGTCCTCATATCAGATGGAGGATCAGTGACCATGATCTCAAGGTTGTGCATGCAGCAATAACCCGACTTGGCATTGAATCCCTTTCTCTCAGATATATTGATGAGATGAGCGGGGGGGAACTGCAGAAGGTGGCTATTGCACGAGCTGTTGTACAGGAACCCCGATTGCTCCTTCTTGATGAACCAACCAGTAGTCTGGATCTGAAAAATCAAGTGGATATTTTATCTGGAATCCGGGATATTACAAAAAATCATAGTGTGTCAGTGGTCATGACTATGCATGATCTTACCCTGGCATTCAGATTTGCTGACCGTTTCATCTTCCTGAAAGATGGTCTGATATATGCTGCAGGATTAAAGAATGAAATTACTGAGGATATTATCAGCGAAGTGTATGGAGTCAGGGTGACAATTGGTGATGTCGCCGGGTTTCCCGTTGTTGTACCTGCAGTGTAAGGAATATCCTATTGTCTTCTTTGAAGGCGTTGATATGGCTTTACTTGAGAGATCAGAACGTTTCCGGTTGTAGCCTAAGATCCAAATGATATTCCAGCATCCGAAGATATCGTTCGATCCCCGAAGAAGGGTCATATACAGCATAACAGAACCTCGGTATATCACGAGAAGCGGGACTCGGACGAGGTATTCAGATCACTCATGCCACTCATCGATTCAGTAGGGATGCATGCAGATCTTTTTTGAAATTCCGGGTCAGCTCTCTAGAGGAGAACTTCAACGGGCGATAATGGTCAGGATATATTCTCTATCCCCGAAGATCGTGGTTGCTGACGAACCCTCTTCTATGCTTGATATGTCAGTTCAGGCACAGATTCTCAATCTCATGAAGGATCTACAAAAACGAACAATACTGCATGTATTTTTATTTCTCATGATACCGAAGTAATGCAGGTTATGTGCGATCGGATTGGAGTACTCTCCGGGGGGCATTTACCCTGATGGATAAAGACGGGTTTACAGAAAATGTATGGTCTCTTCTGGTAATGAAAGGGAAGAATGTTTCTTCTCTAACCGATGACCATATTTTTTTAATGATAGTGGCTGGACCCGGGACATACGTAATCAAGAGTAACGAATAGGTTTCTAAAAAGCGAAAAGAAAAAGTTTAGTCGTGGCCGTGGCAGCACTTCTCATGGAAGTGATGGTGTTCGCCATCCTCGTGAACATGCTCATGGTTATGCGTCTTCCCGTCATGCTCATGGGCATGTTCGTGCTTATCTGAATCGTGACAACACATTGTTTGTTCCTCCTATGATCAAAGATGCATCACACCATCTATTAAAGCCTCTCTGCGTGTTACGATTTTTAAAAGCATATTATGATTATTTTTAGAAAAGGGCCGAAAATCTACATTTTCGATAGTGAAGAAATTGTGGTACGATTTTTCATCGAGGATCAATTGCTCCAGGTCCGGATCATTTCTTCGTAAATAATAAAGTTCCTGGGCATTCTCGCTCCGGTCAGTAATCAGGCGATACTCTGATCTCCATCTTTTCGTATTCCTGCTTCATCGATTCTGGCATCTGAAATTTCCTTTAGTATAATCATAATTATGAGGAAATTTCGTATGACCATTTTGTACCTATTCTCAAAAATTATAGTTTGATAATACGAATGAAGTATTCGTAATGCTGTGTTGAGAATATCCTGATTGTTCTCAATGAAGAACTGAAGGGAACGCATGATAACGAATTTCGTGATCCATTTTTGAGAGAGATCTTAAAAAGGGTTGATGGAAACTCCTGGTATTTCCTGTCCATTTACATCTCACTTCTCATCTCGCGTTTTGGTACGAGTATCTCTTTCAGAGAGTCTCCCACAAGATAGATTGACAGGACAGTAAGTACAATCATAATTCCCGGAAACAGGGTTGTCCACCAGATTCCCCGCATGATATCCCGTTGTGACTCGTTCATCATATTTCCCCAGCTTGCCAGATGAGGGGGAATGCCGAGTCCGAGAAAACTGAGGAACGACTCAGTAAGGATAGCATGAGCAGTCATCAGAGTTACTGAGATAACCAGAACGTAGAGCAAATTCGGCAAAATATGCCTGCGGAGGATATAAAAATCTCCGGCCCCCAGAGCAATAGCAGACTCCACAAACGGCCTCTGTTTCAGCGAGAGTGCTTCACTCCGTATCATACGGGAGGTACTCATCCAGTGTGTCAGCCCGATAACCAGGATGACACTCCAGATACTCCGGGTAAACATGGTAACCAGTACGATCAGGAGGATAGTCTCAGGTGGTGAATATACCGTATCTACAATCCGCATCAGGATACTATCAATTATTCCTCCGAAAAAACCGGCACAGATTCCAATACAGGCACCAAGCCCTACCGCCAGAATCGCTGCACAGATCCCCACCATCAGGGAGATTCTGGTCCCATAGATCGTTCTCGCAAATACATCCCTCCCCAGAGAATCGGTACCAAAATAATGCTGAAATGATGGACCCTGCTCTGATTGGGAAAGATCGGCACGCACCGGGTCATAGGTAGTCAGAATCGGTGCGATAAGAGCGAGGAGAAAGATACCGGCGAGGAGGAACACCCCGGGTGTTACGATATGGGGTAGATCCCCTACCTGTCCATATTCACTCATATCTGACCCTCGGATCTGCGACAGCATATGCAACATCAGCCAAAAGATTTCCAAGAATGACTATGAGGCTCGTAAATAAGGTAATTCCCATCAGAAGCATGTAATCTGATCGCATCGCTGCGTCAAAGGTAAGTCTTCCAATACCAGGCCAGGCAAAAATCGTCTCCACTACAACACTCCCGGCAATGAGATAGGGAATTGCCAGACCAATTTGTGTAATAATTGGGAGCAGGGAATTTCTAAATGCATGCTTATGGAGAATCGTTCTCTCATCAAGCCCTTTAGCCCGGGCAGTTGTGATATAATCCTCCCTCATAGCATCAGACAAACTGGAACGAATATACCCATAAAATACTGCAAAATGGCTAAAAACCAGAGCCATCGCCGGGAGAATGAGATGCCGGATTCGATCAACAATGGTGCCCATCAAGGTTCCCGGATCTGCGATAGATTCCATCCGCGATGAGGGAAGCCATCCGAGCCAGACCGCAAAGACCAGCATCATAAGCAGTGCTATCAAAAAGGTCGGTGTTGCATACAGTACATACCCAAGTCCGGTCAGAGAGCGGTCATACCAGGACCCATCCCGTGCTGTTGCAGACAGACCAAAGAAGATCGCAGCCAGCATGGCAACTCCGTACGCAGGTATGGTTAAAATCAACGTTGCAGGTAATTTTTCTAAAATTACATCCAGTACCGGACGGTGCTGGATATGAGAAAAGCCCAAATCCCCATGAATCAGTCGGGAAATCCAGGCCCCGTATCTCATGTAGATTGGTTTATTCAGACCGAGATCATCCCGAACCTTGGCAATATCATCAGCTGGCATCTTCTGAACAGTAGTGAACCCAAAATATGCAACTACCGGGTCAACAGGAGATAGATAAAAGATGAAAAACGAAAGAATGGTGATGCCGATCAAAAGAAATGGGATCTGGAGTGCTCTCCGGCCGGCATACCGGAGCAGACTGTTATCCAGCATAAATCACCCAGAGAGATCCCAGTTTTCAGCATTCCACCAGAGATCCCCATTAATAGATCCGGTGTTTCCACCGCCATGAGGACCGTTTCGGGGAACTACTCCTGAAATCTTGTCGCTTACCGCGTACACATAATTTCCAAATACTATCGGGGGCATCGGTTGATCATCAGCGAGGATCTTTTGGATCTGACCATAGATCTGTTTTCGCTGACTCTTATCAGAGGTAGTTCGGCCCTGCTCAAAGAGTTTGTCAAGTTCTGGATTCGAGTACGAAGCCGGGTTCCACCATCCATCATTGATGTATTTAGTACCATAGATCTTGTAGCTTTGATCATCTGGATCAAATGGGGATCCCTCAGCGGTCACCACTGCATTGGTATGGAATACCTGGTAATTTAATTCATCCCAGTTTGCTTTTGCAGTTGGATTTGCTTTAATACCGATTTTATCCAGATCTGAAGAGACCGCAATGGCGATATCCTTCCGTTCTGAATTGGTTGCTACATAGATGAGATCAAATTCAAGTTTCACGCCATCTTTCTCGAGGACTCCATCAGAACCGGCTTTCCATCCGGCATCTGCGAGAATCTTCTTTGCTTTCTCAATGTCCTGGGAGAATTCAACATCCTTGTTGTATACCCAGTCTTGAGATCTGAATGGGCCATAGGCTAGTTCTCCCTGGCCGGCAAATATGGTATCAAGAATGCCCTGCTTGTCTATTGCAAGAGCAACAGCCTGGTGTACTGCTGTATCCTTAAACTGTGGCAGAACATACGGCATGTTGATCGAGTACCAGTTTGCTGAAGGACTGGAGATCACCTTAATGCCGGTCTGATCCTTGAGTGATGCAGTTGTCTTCTGACCAATCTTGATTGCCTGGACCTCTCCGGTCTTGAGCAGGTTTACTCTGGCACTTTCGTCAGGAACCATGACAAATTTCAGGGTCTGAATCTTTGGCGCTCCATTGTAATAGTCCTTGTTTGCAGTCAATACCAGTTCTTCACCTTTGTTCCAGTGATCAAAGACATATGGCCCGGTCCCAACAGGCTTTTGCCAGAATTCCGTGGAGGCAAGATCCTGGCCTTCCAGAAGATGCTTTGGCAGGATAGGCAGAGCAAAACGCTCAATAAAGGATACCGGGGCATTGCTTACCGTGAATTTTACCGTGTCCTTGTCAGGAGTCTCGATGTTTGTTATCAGATCATATTCTGACGAGGAGGGGAAGACGGTCAGCCATTTTCCACTTTTAAGTAGATCAAACGTGAATTTTACATCATCAGAGGAAAACGCGGTTCCATCCTGCCATTTCACCCCATCCCGAAGATGGAAGATGAAGGTATTCGCGTCTGGCTGTTCCCATGTTTTAGCCAGATCCGAAGTCATCTGAAGCGAATCATCAGACTTAACGAGGCCACTATAGACTTTGATGATGTCAAAAAAATCTGCATGACCGGTATTGATAATAGGATTCAGATCAGTTGGTTCTGTTCCAAGGGCAATCGTGACTGTTTTCCCACCTTCTGCCATGACAAGACCGGATGATCCCAGCATCAGAAGAAGAAGGAAAATTCCAAGTAGTCGTACAGGTACAAATTTCATACGTATTCTCTCAAGGTAGTGTACATCAGACATCCTTTTTACCAGTAATCAGGTAATACGGCATCTGATGCGATATCCGTCGTGATATCGGCATATGTTTTCGCTGAATGTCCATGATCCCTTTCATTGGCACAAGATTAAGGTCTGAAAAACCTGCATCCCGAACATACGAGAGAGCAGTATCTGAATTCATCCCATATGGATGAGGAAGAGTCTCTGTAATATCAGGGGAATAATACCGTCCAAATTGATTCTTCTGCTCAGTGATAAGAACCCCGAGATTAGCAACCGTTTTTCGGAATTGGTCAGTTAGCGACCCGGTCTTCCAGAGCCCGTCTATGATGGCAACCGTTCCCCCGGGACGAAGGACACGCTTCCATTCTGCAAGGGCTTTTTTGGGATTTGGTAATGTCCAGAGAAGATGTCGGTTAATGACCAGATCGAACGACTGATCAGCATACGAGAGGGATTCTGCATCCTCAATGCTGAATCGCATTGAAAGAGTTTTTTTTGTAGCCTTTTCTCTGGCTTTTCCAAGCATCCCCTCAGAGAGATCTATGCCGCTGACCTGGTGTCCCATCTCGGCCAAAACGACGCTTATCTCTCCGGTACCACATCCGACATCCAGCACCTGCCAAGAACCTGCAGGGATGATAGTACGAAAGAGATCAATCCATGCATTCCGTTCTTCTTCGGTCTGGATACCGTGTGCATGCTGTGAATCATAGCCGCCAGATGAATTGTTCCATTCGTCACGGATTTTATTCTTCAGATCCTGCATTTCATGTGACCAATATTATTTCCATTTGCTTTAGGTATTAACTTTTTCAAATTTATCACACCTGTTGTGATCAATTTAGTATATTACATATTTGATGGTGTGGATTCTTGAAATCATTGTCAATAATTCTGCCCTTATCCAGGGTAATCACCCGATCACTAATGCTCTGGACAAGATCCAGATCATGTGATATGAATAGGATGGTGAGCTGGTGATTCTTCTTCCATTGTGCAATAATATCGAGCATCTGTGCCTGGACTGATACATCAAGCGATGCAGTTGGTTCATCTGCTATGAGGAGATCAGGTTCAAGGGCAAGTATCCGGGCAAGAACAACCCGCTGATTCTGCCCTCCGCTCAGCTGGTACGGATACCTGTCCATTAGTTCCTCACTGAGGCCAACAATTCTGATCAGAGTTCTCATTCGTTCTGCGATCTCATCTCCTGACAACCGTGACCATAACCGGAGAGGTTCTGCGATGCTCTGGTTGACTTTCATTCTTGGATTAAGAGAACTCTCCGGATCCTGAAATATCATCTGCATCCGTTGTCTGATTGGTCTCATCTGCCCCCGGGACAGATGGGTAATATCAGTACCATCAAAAATTATAGAACCCGATGAAGGCTCAATAAGACGGAGAATGAGCCTCCCCAGGGTTGTTTTCCCACTTCCGCATTCTCCAATAAGTCCCAGGGTTTCGCCTGGGTTGATAGAAAAAGTGACATTATCAACCGCTTTGCTGACTTCTTTACTGACCAGTCCTGCCTGATATGTCTTGGTCAAACCCCTGACTTCAATTAATGGCAGTGGCACCGGACCATTCCTCCGTGAGTTGCAGCGCCCATCTCCGGATGTTTTATCCTGCATTCATCAGATGCCTCCGTGCATCGGGGATGGAATCTGCAACCCTCAGGAGGGGCAATCAGAGACGGGCTGATACCCGGGATGGGCCGGCACCCTTTTGTCGGATGGGCCTGGATAAATGCAGAGGTATATGGGTGCATCGGGGAGGTCAGAACTGTTTCTGCAGGCCCTTCTTCAACGATCTCTCCTCCGTACATGACCGCGATTCGATCGCAGATCTTCCCCGCTGCAGGGAGATCATGCGTAATCATGATCATGGATTTATCGACGGTTATTGATCTCATCACATCCAGAATTTCGTTCTTATTAGTTCGGTCAAGTGATTTTGTTGGTTCATCAGCGATGATAAGGGAGGGATCCCCCGCAAGACCCATTGCGATCATCACCTTCTGTTTCATTCCCCCGCTCAGCTCGTGGGGATACCGTAATGCTCTCGTTTCAGCGTCCTGAAAATTTACAGACTCCATCAGACTGAGGGCCTTGGTATATGCAGTCTTCCGGGATACTCCCTGATGCTTAACGACACTCTCTGCAATCTGATCCCCTACTCTCATCACCGGATTAAGCGAGGTTGTCGGATTTTGTAAAATAAACGATATCTCCTTTCCTCTGATACTCCGCATCGTATCTTCTGAGCAGTCAGAGATCTCTCTGCCTTTATACCTGACTCTACCGGTTGTTGTAGCAGAGGAGGGAAGAAGGCGTACTACTGACATACCCAGGACGGTCTTCCCGCACCCGGTCTCACCGATGAGACCCAGACGTTCCCCATTCCGGATGGAGAGATCCACAATATCTACTGCACGGACTATTCCGCTTCTCGATGAGAACTGAGTAGAGAGGGTAGAAATATCTAACATAATATATCATGTTACGTTACGACACTATAAGATAAATAATGTTACGAATTTAAATCTAGTATGATCTATTGGGTGGTGCAAAAAATTCTCCCGTTACCTGGTTCGAAGAAAAAGACCGACTGAGATTATCTTCAAATCTGTCGATTATTCAGATCTGCGAGAGGACACCCTGTCAGAATAACTTTGTAAAGACCCTGATACTGATGGGAGTATGGAAAAAGAATTGTACTCCCTTTTTATTGTAAGTCAGGATATATGTAGATCATGGGTTTCCCTGTAATTTTTTCTTCTTGCTCCTATAACCCTTACAGGTACCCCTGTTGCATGGGTCAGATCCTCGATGTGAATGAGATCCATATCTGCATCAGATAACAAGGTCCTCACCTCAGTATTTGTCAGGTGACAATTATTCCTGCCTGAAACAATCTCTTCGATCTCAAAGAGAAGGGTCATCTGTGGGCCGGTGATGCAGTCATCAATAGTAAAAGAGGATCTCACATATAATCCGCCCAGGGTGAGAGACGAACCAATTTTTCTAAACCAGGTTTTTGTCTGATCGATATCTCCTCCAAATGCCCCGAGATCAAGGATCAGATCATATGGACCTCCCAAAAGGTGTGTACGAAAATCCGTCTCCACAATACGGATTCGATCCTCAACGCCTGCATACCTGATCTGGGCATGCGCAATTTGAGAAATATCAGGGTGGTCTATCATGGTGATATGAGCATCAGGAAACTCCTGAGCGCAACTGATCGAAAAAAGGCCATGTCCACCCCCAAGATCAAGAATCGTTCTGACTTTTGAGATTTCGGGCATGGACCTGATGAATTGCATGGTTGCCTGGAGACGACCGAGAAGTGCGGATCTCCCGGTGTACCTGACAGATTCAGGGGTATCCCTGGAATTGATTAAACACCTGTGAATGTGTTTTTTTCTGATTAATCGTTCGGGAAGATCCTGCCAAGAATCACGCTGCACAGAGGCATACGAGAGGTAGTGGGCGTAATATGGTGAGTCAGGGAGGAGAAACGGAATCATTTCCGGGTGCATTGAGTAGAGATCCTGATCTCTGGTAAGAATGCCACAACTAACCAGGACACCTGCTACCAGGTGAGTGAGAGTAGGATCAGTCTGGGACCTTCTGCAAAGAGCGGGGATAGTAATCGGGTCGACCAGATACGAGAAGAGATCGAGTTCAAGGGCTGTATAAAAGACTTGGGCCAGTTGATACCCATCTGTGATTTTTCGAAGTTGGCCTGCCATATCCTTGTATGGAGGGACTACATCGGCAAGGAACTCCACCCCTCCTGGGAGAAGAGATTCTTCTGATGGTGAGATAATCGGCAAATCTCCCAGTTCATGCTCAATTTCCAGGAGCGAAGATTCCGTGTTCATTTCACCACCCCAGGTATCACTGCTATCATCCCATCATCACTGATAATTCGGATATGAATTCCGAATGCTTTCTCGAGGGTTTCCTGATTTAAAACCATTGTTGCAGGACCATCACCAATAATCCTGGAGGAGTGGCCATCAGTTGTGCCGAGGATCAGGATCTGATCTGCGAACTGAGCTGCCTGAGTCGGGTCATGAATTGACATCACCGTAGTTAACCTCCGATCCCGGGTAATCTTCTGAATCAGGGAGAGAACAACCGCCTGATTTTTAAGATCCAGGAAGGTTGTCGGCTCATCCAGAATGAGAAACCGGGGATGAGAAGCAAGAGCTCTGGCAATGAGGACCAGTTGTCGTTCACCCCCACTTATTCGGGTAAACTGCCGGTTCTTCAGGAAACCGGCCCCTACATCATCCATTGCCCGAAGTGCTATCGCTTCATCCTCGCTCGAAGGAGTCAGATAGACCGGAACAAAGGCATGCCTTCCGGTAAGAACAACATCAAAACAGGTGAACGGAAATGCGGTCCGCTGTCCCTGAGGGACAAACCCCACATTTCTTTGATGTGAAGACCACTTTCGTACATCAGGTTCTTCTCCATTATACCGAACAGATCCTGATTCTGGAGTGAGAAGACCAGCCATGATTCGAAGCAATGTCGTCTTTCCGCTGCCATTCGAACCGATCAGGGCAGCAACGGTCCCCTGAGGAATTCTGAAGCATATATCCTCCAGGATCTTCCGATCATCATAAGAGAACGAGACTCCCTGTGCGACAATTCCGCCCGTCGTCATTCCCATCCCCCTGTTCGTGTTTTCCGCATCAGATACATGAATACCGGAGCTCCCACAAGGGTGGTAAGGATCCCAACCGGCAACTCGAACCAGAAGAGGGATCGGGAGAGATCGTCGACGAGCACGAGGAAAGATGCTCCCACCGTAATAGAGAGTGGAATGACAATCCGGTGATCCGGTCCCGCTATCATGCGAACCATGTGAGGGACAATGAGCCCGACAAGACTGATGATCCCGGCTGCAGCAACTGCTGCAGAAGCAGCCAGCGATGCAAAAATGATAAGAACCGCTTTCATCAGTTCGGTTCTCATTCCTACCGAGCGGGCATCATCATCACCAAGAGCAAGGATGTTGAGTTGCCATCTGAGCATTGTTATCCCTCCAATACCAATAAGGATCCAGGGAAGTGCCTGATTGACTTTGTACCAGGAAGCGGTATTGAGGCTCCCCATCATCCAGAAGACAATACTTTGAAGAGCACGTTCATTGATAGCGAATTGAATTGCAGTAAGAAGAGCAGAGAAGACGAACGAGGTGATAACTCCGGATAACACGAGAGAGATTACCGGTGTCTCTCCTTTCTGGTACGCCATGAGGTACGCAATTCCCAGGGCCACCAGGCTGAAAATAAAAGCACTCACCTGAATCGGAAGAGTGTAGAAGACAGATACTGCCAGAGCTGCCCCGAAGGCCGCCCCGGATGAGAGACCCAGAATATCAGGACTCACTAACGGATTTCTAAAAATGCCCTGAAAACATGCCCCTGATACCGATAATGCTGCTCCGACGAGGAGTGCCAGCACAATCCGTGGGAGCCGCATGTTCATCAGGACTGTTATGTGAATCCCGGGAGCTCCACTACCGGTAACTACCGCGAGGAACCCGGCAATGACTTCACCGGGTGAAAGCCCGTATGAACCGATAAAAAGAGAAATGATTATTGAGGGAATGGGAAGAATGAGCAGGAAGAGGATGAGAATCCGGTGTGCTAATCTTCCACTGTTTCCCACATGCTCCATCTCATCTCCAGGTTCAGGCAGCGGTAAATCCAGGATAATGGACTCCATACATATCAAAGAAGAAGGAGTCAATCATCGTTTCCAGACTTAGGTCTTTGAAGAGATCCGGTTGGAGATCTTTTGCAATTGCCATCAGTGCAAGTGGCTGACGTGGGGTGAACGAGTCATAGACAAAAGGATCCGTGACCTCATACACCCTGCCATTCTTGACTGCGTTCAGATCTTTCCATCCTGCAAAGTCTCCAGCGCCACTCATGACATCCGACGGATTAATCTTGTCATTGTACCACATGTAAATGACATCAGGGTTAAGTTTCTGAAGTGTTTCCAGGGAAATCGTCGGATGCTCAAGCATCTTTCCATCAAAGTCTGCAGTCTCTAGGACATTTTTCCCGCCTGCGAGTTTGATCAGGTCATTGGTAGCACTGTTCAGACCAGCTGTGCCGAGAATGTCACCCCACATCCAGTATACCGAGGGACGCTTGTCAGCGGGGAGCTCTCCGGTCTTATCGGTGACCTTTCGGGAGTATTCTCCCATGATCTTTGAGACTTCTTCTCCCCTGTTCTCATTCCCGGTCATCTTGGCGTACACATCGTTTGCCCGTGAGACATCTGATAGTTTGGTATAATATACTCCATAAACCGGGACCTTCAAGGTTTCCCGAATCGCTGTTGTAGTCTCGTCATTCCAGTCAGCAGACCAGAGAACTACCAGATCAGGTTTTGCTTTTGCGAGGGCCTCAAGATCAACAGCCCCGTTCTCACTGCCAATCTTTGGTTTTACATCATAGTTCGGATCGATGGCACGGAAGAACGGTTCTTTCTTCTCAGGCATCCAGAGGCTGCCGATTCCGGAGACCTCGTCGACTCCTCCGACCGCATACATGCTATTCATGGCGTTTTCAACCAGAAATACTACGTTTTTCACTGGATAGGGGACTGTGATGTATTGCCCACGGTCATCAAGGATAGTGATCGTCTGCCCCCCATTATCTGAGGGTTTGATCTCAGTGGTGTTTGCTGCCACAGCGCCTCCGATAATGATGCCTGCCATGAGGCATAATAGTAAAATAAGCGCAAGTTTTTTCATACTAATTCTCATTTTGTATTATCTAGTTAGATGATTTTATAGATATAATTTTGTTTTTGTGGTAAGCATGAAAGATTGTATGAAGATATCTCGAAAACATACAATTCCATCCATCAAGTGATCTGGGACTTAGTGGTCAGGCTATGTGCGATAAACCTATATCACAAAATTGTCCATTCTGAAGATCTCGTGTTGGGTATTTATCATACTACATTCTGGCAGGAATCTCCTTGATGCCCAAAACCGGGACAGAATCCGGTTTAAAATGTCCATATGTTACCGGCCGAATCGGGACAACATGGGGCTTTCCATGCACCATGATCACCTCAGCCGTAACCCCATATACTTCTTCAATCATCTCAGGAGTATAGAGATCAATAGGCTTTCCTGCAGAGAAAATCCTCCCTTTCCTGAGCATCACCATCGAATCAGTATATCGGGCTCCAAGATTCAGATCATGCATGGCAATGATCGCTGACATCCCCCGCTCTTTAACCAGATGACTGACAATATCAAGAACCTCGAGCTGATGCCTAATATCAAGGGCTGAAGTTGGTTCATCGAGGAGGAGAACCTGCGGTTCCTGGCAGATCGCCCTGGCAAGAAGAACCATCTGTTTCTGACCGCCTGATAAACTTGAAAAGTCACGGAGAGCCATTTCTCCAATTCCCAGACGCTCCAGGGCATCTGCCACCTTATCGATGTCATCATTGCTAATACGCCAGGCAGAATGAGGTCTTCTGCCCATCAGGACCGTCTCAAATACGGTTGAATCCATGGCGCTCGTCCCATTCTGCGGGACAAGACCGATATTCCTCGCAAGATCCACCCGTTCCATCTTCAGAATATCCTTCCCATTCAGGAGTACAGAACCTCTGGGTCTCAGGATCGTATCCATACATTTGATGAGCGTACTCTTTCCTGACCCATTCGGACCTATCAGACCAGTCATCTCTCCTGGTCCGATAGAGAAATTCACATCATGCAGGATATCTGCACCAGGGTAACTGAAGTATACCTCTTTGAGATCGATATTTACCATAATTCTCTCCTCTTGCGTATGAATAGAAACATAAAGAAAGGAACTCCGACGAGGGCAGTCATAATCCCAACCGGCAGAATCATCGGGGCAAGAATCGTTCGTGCTACTGTATCTGCTCCAAGCAGGAGGATCCCACCGACAAGTGCAGAGCCAGGAATCACATACCGGTTGTCTCCTCCAATAACCATTCGGGTGATATGGGGAGAGACCAGGCCCACAAAACCGATGATACCACAAAAAGATGTGACTGATGCGGTGAGCAAAGCAGCGAAGATGAGCGTTCTCATCCTTACTCGTTCTACATTGATCCCCAGACTATGAGCCGTCTCATCTCCGGCGCCCATAATCGTCAGGTCTGATGCCTTGAAGATGAGATACGGAATGGAGAAAAGAGCTATAATAAAGACGATGAACACCGTCTCCCAGCTGGCTACCGAGACACTTCCCATCATCCAGAAGACCACAGCCTGCACCTGCTCGGCCGTCCCGAGATACTGGGTGAATGAAGTGACCGCATCAAGGAGAAACATAATCGCAATTCCGGCAAGGATGATAGACTCAGGAGTCATTCCTTTGCTCTTTGCAATGGTGTAGATGATCATCGTGGCGACGAAAGCACTGATGAAAGCATTCAGCACGACGCTGTACGATCCGAAGAATTTGACTCCACCAATGATCGCCAGAGATGCCCCCATGGCAGCAGCCGAAGAGATTCCAAGGGTGAATGGTTCCGCCAGGGGATTTCGAAGTACTCCCTGCAGAATTGCACCAGCTACTCCAAGGCTGGCTCCTGAGACAATAGCCATAGCAATTCGGGGGAGCCGTATCTCCCAGATAATGGTATTTGCTACCGACTCTGGAAGTCCGAGGCCGGGAAATATCCCTCCCAGTATCGTTGTGTACACCTGTGTGAGAGTAAGATCATAGGATCCGAACGAAGCAGCAATTCCCACCATTAAAATAATCCCTGTAGATACAGATGATAAAAAAATAACTTTTCTCGCGTGATAATGCCTGAATGCCGCTTGAATACCCTGAATCCGAAGATAGGTCGAGGTTTCCTCGTAATTTTTCTGACTCATAAATGAAAATACTCCGAAATCAGGAACGATGACTTCCTGTTAAAATATTATCTACATAAA
>DATMXW010000159.1:0-11470 GCA_035561295.1 Methanospirillum sp.
ATTTAAGATATTTCAGGGATATCAGCAGTGGTTTATTCTTTCTGCTATTCTCAATATTATTATTGCCGGGGGGACACTTGCAATTCCTGCATTATCTGCTGATTTAATTGATTCAGGGATTATTGCAGGGAATCTTCATCATGCTATTCAAGTAGGAGTGATTATGCTGATAGCGGGATTGATTGCAGGAGCATGTGAAGTAGCGAATGCAGCTATTGCCGTCAGGTCTGCCGAATATGCATCTCATACTCTTAGAGTCCAGACATATGAAAAAATTCAGTCCTTTTCATTTGGAAATATTGATACCTTCCGAACCAGTGATCTTCTTGTTCGTCTGACCACAGATATTCAAAATATTAAGATCGCAGTTTTGCAGACAGTAATGAACATGATACAGGTTCCTCTGCTCCTCATAGGAACGATAATAACCATGATGATCATGGCTCCGGAATTGGTCTGGATAATGTTTGTACTCCTGTTTATCTTGACATTACTCCTGATCGCATACTTTGTAATTGTTCAACCAGCATTCACTCGTAAGCAGGAAGAAATAGATAGCGTAAATAAAGCACTGAAAGAGACGCTATCGGGAATCAGGGTAGTAAAGGCTTTTGTTCGTCAGGATTATGAAATCAATAAATACAAATCCGCTACTGAAGACCTCAAAAAAGCTGCAATAAAGCCACCCATTTTTTTGTCATATCTTGTCCCAACTGTATTTGCAATAGCGATTTTGGGATTTGCTGCGGTATACTATTTTGGAGGAACACTCGTAATAATGAACACCGGTCTGATGATCGGTGATGTGACTTCCGCTGCTCAGTACATCCTCATTCTGATGACCCCGCTCATGATTATCGCGGTTGTCCTCCCCTATATCTCCCAGGCAAATTCGTCGTTATCCAGAATATATGATGTTCTGGATGCAATTCCTGAAATTAAAGAACCAGATACACCGGTTCCCATTGATCCACAGACCGTAAAAGGGCAGATAACATTCGACAATGTTTCCTTCGGATACAAAGGGGCTGATGGTAATGTAGATTTTGAGGTGCTATCCGGGATTAACCTGGAAATCAAACCAGGAGAAACAGTTGGGTTTCTTGGAGCAACAGGTTCAGGTAAATCAACACTTGTATCGTTAATTCCGCGATTTTATGATGTGACCAGTGGAAACGTGTTGATAGATGGAGTAGATGTCCGTTTGATTCCCTTGGAGACACTGCGGGATATGGTCAGTTTCTGCCTCCAGGAAACCGTTTTATTCTCAGGTTCTATCCGGGATTCGATTCGGTTCGGTGCTCCAAAAATAATTGATGATGATATGTTTATTGCAGCACGTGCAGCTGATGTAGATGGATTTGTCCAGAATATTCCTGAACAATATGAGGGACGAGTAGCACAACGGGGATCAAATTTCTCCGGAGGGCAACGACAGCGGATATCAATAGCAAGGGCACTGGCAAAAAAACCCAGAATCCTAATTTTGGATGATAGTACGAGTGCTTGTGATGTTGCAACAGAAGCACGAATACAGGATGCAATATCGGAACTCATGCAGGGAGTTACCAAGTTTATTGTCGCACAACGGATCAGTTCGGTTATTACCGCTGATCGAATTGTTCTCCTGAAACAGGGAAAAATTGATTCGCTTGGGACCCATGCAGAATTGCTCAGGTCAAGCCCTCTGTACCAGGAGATATATGAATCACAGCTCGGGAATAATATCCGCAAATCAGGAGACAAGCAATGACGGATATGAGTACTGATGAAAAGGGTTCAATGATTTCAACCCTTACACGACTGCTAAGATACCTGACAAGATACAAGATTCGTCTTACTCTCTCGATCCTTCTCATGATCGGATGGTCAATAGGTATGGGTCTTTTCCCCGCTCTGATGGGATTAGCTACCGATCAGATTGTGAGGAAAGCTTCTCTTCAGGATCTCAGCGTTATCCTGGGTTACTTTGTCCTCAACGCTTTGTTTCTCTGGATATGTGGATTTTTATCGCTGAAAATTATTGCTGATATCACACAAGAAGCACTGTTCACCATCAGGAATGAATTATTTAATCATCTGCAGTCGCTATCACTGAGTTTTTTTGATCGACAACCGATCGGAGAACTGATGAGCAGACTATCCAATGATGTGGATGTTATCGATCAGTTCTTCTCCAATGGATTCCAGCAGACACTTCAGCCAATTATCACGGTAATTGTTCTGACCATTGTAATGGTACTGATCGACCCAACCCTGGCTCTTCTTGTATATATTGGTGTATTCTTGCTTGTCGCTATCTCAATGGTAATTGCGCGGATATCCGGACCTGCTTTTGACCATATGCAGGAACGGATTGGTGAATTAAATGGATATGCAGAAGAACACCTCACCGGCCAGAAAGTGACAATTGCATATAATCAGCAGAAGGAGAATTTAAATCAATTTACTCTACTCTCAGATACCGTAGGTAAAACGGGGGGGAAAGCAGAATTTGTAGCACTTACGTCAATGCCTGCTTCCAAGATAGTAGCAAATTTTCAAATGATTTTTTTGCTGGTTATTGGTGGTGCATTCGTAATTGATGGTGATATCCAGCTGGGCGACCTGGCAGCTTTTCTTGGGTTGTCTGCATGTATTTCTTCACCCCTTACATCACTCTTTTCTGAATATACGGTCATAATCAATGCAATATCTGGTGCAGCCCGGGTGTTTAGAATCCTGGATGAGCAACCATCAGTCGCGGATCATACTGAAGCAATTCAGATGCCTTTGATTTCTGGTGATGTGAGGTTTGATTCGGTTGATTTTTCTTATATTCCCGGACGAACAATATTAAAAAACAACTCATTTCATGCAAAACCAGGTATGATATTTGGATTATGCGGGCCGACCGGGGCAGGAAAGAGTACGATTCTAAATATCCTGACAAGATATTATGATATCCAGGCAGGCACAATCCAAGTAGATAATATCAATATTGAGACCGTGAAACAGGATAGTCTTCGCATTCAGGTTGCACAAGTTCTCCAGGAACCGTTCTTATTTTCAGGGACCATTCTGGAGAATCTTAAGTATGCCCGGGCAGATGTATCTGATGATGAATGTCTTGCTGCAGCAAAGCAGGCAGGAGCATATGATTTTATCATGATGCAACCTGAGGGGTTTGCAACCTACCTGAATGATGGCGGATCTAATCTTTCCCAGGGCCAAAGGCAGATGCTGACCATTGCACGAGCTATGGTTGCTCATCCCCGGCTTCTGATTCTTGATGAAGCAACCAGTAATGTTGATACCCGTACAGAAAAACTGATCCAATCAGGACTTATCAATCTTCAGAAAGGAAAGACATCATTTATTATTGCTCATCGTCTTTCAACCATACGTCATGCAGATTGTATTCTGGTAATTAATCAGGGTGAAATTATTGAAAGTGGTTCTCATGATGAACTCATGGAAGCAGAAGGATTTTATTATTCATTATATTTGAGTCAATTCAGGGGGAAACTCAGTGCAGTGACCGGGTTGGTCTAAAAAACCACATTACTTTTTTTCTTTGATCTGATATATCGCAAAAAATCTTCATGATGGAATGAGGTACAATCCTCATGTCACCTGGAACGTTCTAGCACTAACTTTTCCCTCTCATGAAGCTTCATGTTTCATCATCATCTATGAGCCCAAGGCCTATGGCTGACTATTTACACAGGTTCTGTGTCCGGTATAGGGGATAAGAGGGACTTTTGGGTCCAGAGTGTAATTGAGACTTGAATGAGGGGGGAACAACCCCATTCCTGAAAACTCAATACATCCCCGATTTTCCGTCTGTATTACTCAATTACGTCTCGTCAGATTTATCAGAGCAGATGATCATGGCAGCCCACCGGGTCTCAGGATAACTCTCCAGGACCATCTTTAGAAGGACGGTGAGGGGAATCGCCACGAGGACCCCTGATCCACCGAGAAAATATCCCCAGAAGATCATAGAGATGAAGACCACCGTTGGTGAAAGATCCATCCCTCTGCCTGCGAGTCCTGGAAACAGAATATTTTCTGAAAAAAGGTTGATAAGGCAGGATATTACGAGTACAAGCAGAACCACAACGGGATCCATCTCAGTCAGAGCCAGGATGATCGGAGGGATAAGTGCGATAATAAAACCGATGTATGGAACAAAATTGAGGATAAACATCAGTATACCCCAGACCAGGGGATCCGGGACGCCACATAAAAAAAGAGCCAGCCCGAATCCTATTCCCGTGGCAAGATTGACCTTTGTCCTGATGATCACATAATCAATAACAATGGATCCGAATTCATTGATCCGGTCAGCCAATTCCTTTTTATGAGATCCGAGAACAACAGTAATTTTTCGTGAAAATGCGGTTGATTCCAGTAACAGAAAGAATGTGGTGAAGAGGAATATAAATAATGCCGATGTCTGACTAATAACCGACTGCACTGCATCCGGTGATATTGAGGCGAGTGATCCTGACATCTGAGCAATGGGAATGATCGTTTTTATATCAATTCCCATGTGAGAGAGAGAACCCTGCAAAAGTACCGCATTTGACTCGATTCCTCCTGATATTTCAGGCAGGTGACTAATTAGTGGAGATATGGAGATGAATATCATGGCACCAGCCAGGATCAAGCAGGAGATAAATATCCCAAATGCTACATATCCTGATACTCGAGTAGAAAGTCCCTTATCTTGTAACCAAAGAGAAACATAGGAGAATATAATAGCAGCAATGATAGACAGGATGAGTGGGCCGAAAAAACCTCCCGCCATCTTCAATCCAGTCAGAATAATAAAACAACAGGCAGCAAGAAAGAGGAACCGGTCAACCTGGGGCATATGGTAGGGTATCGGCATATGGTATTTATTTTGATATGGAATCAAATAAACTGTTTTATTTCCCAGTTCTTCTCACGATTGATACCAGGTACAATCTCAGTCAGAAAAGACAATTAATGTCTCCATCAATAGAGTGAAACCACTTCTTTCTCTGGCCCATGGAACCTTGACCTGTCGAAACCCACAATTTGGGCAGATTATTCGGGGAATTCTTCCATGAAGGAACGATTGGTGCTCAAAAAAGTCTAAATGACGCCAGGTTTTGGTTGTAGTATCATGAACCTCACAATCTAAATTGTTACATTCTGGACAAGGAAATCGTGAGCCTTTAGGAAAGTGAACCCAAATATCTAATGTGCGTTCACCTTCTGTGAAAGTTATAGAAGAGACATACCAAGGAGCTGTTAGATGAAGGGCTGCACAAAAGAGATCCTCTGCAATAACCAATGGGATCCTAACTTCTTACCCACTGAAACTGACGAAGAGCCATATAATAGTTGGTTATCGTAAGGAGCAAAGGCTCATCATCTACATAGAGAAGTGAGATCGTTTCTCTGCTTGATTGAGATTCTGCATCAGCCATGTTCAAACCCAGGAAAGGAAGGTTTCTCACTCATTTTCGGTCCTGATACATACTATCAGATGGTATTATTCGTTGTATTGGTAATGATGTGCAAGAAAATCGAGGTTTATGTTATGCGGATTTGTACCTGCCCTCACGGTGATGATCTTCTGTGCACGTCTATCCAGATATGGTTATCTATGATGATGTTATGTATCATCCTCATCATGTTCACGGGAAACACCAGGCTTACAAGATTCTTTCAATCCTGATTTCGGGATGAGCACGGTGAATGTCGTTCCCTTCCCAATACCGGGACTATCTACTCTGATCTCACCCCCATGGAGTTCCACTAACTTGCGGACAATACTCAGTCCAAGCCCTTTTGATGTTGGATCAGACCTGGCAATATCACAGATATAGAGTTCATCCCAAATCTGATCCAGATCCTCAGGTTTAATTCCCACTCCGGTATCTGATATATTGATCAGGATCATGGACTGTTCTTCTCTGGCAGAGATTTCAATCATTCCTGAAGGTGCATTGTACTTTGCAGCATTATTGATAATATTGGAGAAGATGGATACGCCAAATATCTTTGAGATACAGAAGGTCATATCAGGTGGAATCAATATTTTCACAGATATATTGCGCTCGTGAATTGGGCCCTGGTTTATAGTTATTGCCTCGTCAATGATGTCAGCTACTTTGCGTTCTTGAAGATCTGAAATGGAATATTGACTATTAAGATTTGCCAGCCTGATGACCTGTTCAACCATCCTTTGCATATCCTTAACCACTTTATCAAATCGTTTAAGGATCTCAAGGGATTCAGGATCCTCCATTCTCTCTTTCATCAGGTAAAATAGTCCCACAAGAGGGGTAAGAGGAGTTCTGAGATCATGAGCGATCTGTATGATGAATTGATCCTTCTGAAGGAGCAGGCGTTCCGATCTGATATATCCCTAATTAGAGCCCAGAAACCGGTAATATCCCCCTGACTATCACATATTGCATACACCTGGACCTCAATTGGGACTATTCTCCCATTTCGATGCCTAATCTCCTCTTCATAGAGCGGGGAATACCCTTGTACCCTGATGAGATCAAATAATTTTGCATTACTTTCCTGCCATTTAACTGGAATGAGATCCTGAACCTTCATGGAAGTTAATTCGCTTCTGGAATATCCAACCAGTGCCTCAAATGAGGAATTAAACTCCAGGATATTCGTGTCAGGATCGAGGACTATTGATCCGTCTCTCAGATTATCATGCAACAGCCTGAACTTTTTTTCACTCTCCATATAATTCTGATAACTGGTTCTGATCTCCATCTCCTGAGTTTCCAGTTCATGAAATGCCAGATCGAGATCAGTTTTTGCTTTCTTTCGCTCAGCGATCTCTGCTTTGAGCTGCATCTGATTGTTGAGGAGATCATCCATCTTACTCTTTATCACAAGCTGCATCCGGTTGATATGATGTGCAATGGTGTTCAGCTCATCATTTCCCGGGATAGAGATTGTATTGTCGTAATCTCCCAACTCTATTGCCTCAAGACCGGTGGTGATCGTCTGCACCCGTCTGATGATCTGGTGATCAAAGAACCATGTGGAGATGATAAAGGTAAGAACTATGATGAAAAATAGAATGAGAAGGGTGTTTTTGATAATCGTAAAAAAAAGTGAGTTTTGAATCTCGAAATTGTACCACACTTCACTTACCAGATAATCCGGATTGAAGACCGGATTCCAGAGATTATTTACAGAGGGTTTGAACCTGGTATAGGTGATGATGGTATTTCCCATCTGAACGCGGTAGGGATTTTGTGTTTTAAGATTCTCATATATTTCTGGCAATAACTGCTTTCCTTCATTAAGGAGAGAAAACTGACTAATCTGATTGATCGTGTACAAGTCAAATTTCTCTACCATGGGACGGCCGGATATAGACTGACTATTATTTCCAAAGTTGATATAATCCTTCAGGGAGGGATATTCCGCTTTGGAGAGGGCTGAATTTATGTCCACTGATATTTCCACGATAGTATCAGAATCAGGTGATTTGTAGTACCCAAATTTTTTTAATGTACCGGTATTGGTGGAGATCCCAATATCTTCAATAACCGGAACGTTCGTGATAAACATCTTTTCAATAAAGGGGCCCATATTGGCACTTGCCTGAGACAGATTAAAATTCCTATCAGGGGCAAAAGTAGTTGCAAATATGACCCCGGAGCGATTAATCAGGTAAATATCGTCAATTTGATATTGATCTGCAATCTGCCTCAATTTCTCCGGACTGACCTGACCGGGATCCGGGTGCGGTGTGAATATCTCATGAGCGATCTGGGGAAGCTTGTTTTTCATCTGCTGATTGAGATCCGGATCAATGGACCCCAGAATAAAATAATAGGCAGTGAGTCTGTTCTGAACTTCCTGACGTAAAAATTCGCCATTAATCTCCATGAAGTTGGAACCTTCATGGTACATCAGGTAACCAAAACTCAGGGTTACTAATATGGTACTGAAACAGATGATAATGAGTAAAAACAGAGTAACAGTACCCTTGATCCCTGAGAGCATAGCTTGAGATCAGTCGTTAAACGATATTAATGTTTCATCAGAAAAGTTTAAATTCAGTTGGATGAAAAACCAAAAATGTATTGATGTCCTCCACCCTTTTTGGTAGAACCGGATAGGCTCCAATCCTACAGATTCAGTCCATCTGTGCTTATCTGGAATGGGAATCCTCACTCATAGTCTGGCGATGCAATATCTGATATATCTCTCCTGCAACTTCTGATGCTTTTTCTTCGGTAACAAAATGACCGGCATCCGGGTATCGTATGACTTGTGCGTTAGGATACCGTTGAATCCACCTGTTCAGTTCTCTCTCCCTAAATGCCATATCCTTCATTCCCCATGCTATGAGGATATTTTTTGTAGACAGGATATCTGCCTGAGTCCATAAAGAGTGCAACCAGTCAGATGAACCAATTATCTCTCTTGGAAAAATCCAGGTCCCCTTTCGTTCATCAGGATTCGCCAGGGGGGCGAGGTAATGGTTATGAATCTCCGAGGTGAGTTTTCGTTTATCTCCAAATGCAGCTTGAACAATATCTCTGGCAAAAAAGTTCCGCTTTTTAATTAACCAACCCCCAATTACTCCTCCCACGAATTTGCTGAAGATCTGGTAATGCCAGTCATTCCGTACAGACCAGAGCCATGTGTTTGTGATCACTAAAAGCGATATCTTATCAGGGTGATTCAGTGCGTAGGATAACCCTATCGGGCCGCCCCAGTCGCCTACAACCAGAGTGATAGAGTGCAAATCAAGAGAATCCAGAAATTTTTCCAGAATGTCAGCATGGTCCCTGGGCAGGTAGCTCCAGTCTGCGGGTTTGTCAGATAGTCCGAATCCGATAAGGTCTGGAGCAATACACCGATAATTTTTTGAAAGCAGTTTAATCAGGTTTCTGAACTGAAATGACCATGACGGATTGCCATGCACAAAGACGATTGGATCTCCGCATCCTTCATCAACATAGTGCATGTCTCCCTGAGGTGTTGGAAAGATATGTGATTGAAAAGGATATTCTGCTTTGTTGAGCCAGGATAGGGGTTTCATATCTGGTATATTACTCCTCATACCAATTATGAATATCTGAATGAAGACCGGAATTTATTGAGTTCTGCGGCTTATGTCACCGATTCAAATCAGACTGATTCCATATTTTTGTCTTGAAATGATACGCATTTTCATATACCAAAGCCTGATACCTTAGTATCATCGACCTTTTTGAAGATATTTCAACTATGACAAAAATGATGGGGAAAGAGCACCGGTTTCATATGGTGTACCCGGGTTTTCTCTCCTCTCAATACGACACAAATTGTGCAGTCGGAACAGATATCGTAGGGCCTGCTCCTGCACCTTCAGCTCCTGATGTATACATAACCGACTGTGCAGATGTAGCAGTAATCGGAGTGTTTCCTGAGCATTTGTAACTATTCGTCTGCATGGTGTAGGTTCCACTCCCGCTTCTGGCATATATCATGACATAATATGTTGAACCTGATCTCGGAGGTGTAATCGAAACATATGAATTTGGACCATATGCGTAATAGTTTGATGTGCAATACTGATTCTTCGGATTGCAATCTTTAAAGACGTAGAGATCAAAGGTCGAAAATCCTTTGCTCACATAGGAATATTCAGTTTTTTTATTCGGTTTATCGTTTTTATTCAAACCCTTTGCAATGCCGGACGAACCATAAGAATTCATTGACCATTCTATCCTGGATCGACCATCAGCGGGTATATAATAACCAAATACCGTCGCTTGTCCCTCTCGGAGAAAACCTGTCTTGATATCTTTTTTGTAAATTCCACAGAGATTCGAGGGTTGCCCTGTCGGATATGGCACCGGCGTCTGAGTTGGTGTTCTGGTTATGGTAGGGGTTGGATATGGTGTACGTGTCTGAGTTGGCGTTTTGGTTACGATTGGAGTAGTGGGATACGGTGAAGGTGTCTGAGTTGGTGTTCTGGTGACGATTGGAGTTGTGGGATAGGGGGTAGGAGTCTGAGTTGGTGTTCTGGTTACGATGGGAGTAGTGGGATAGGGGGTAGGGGTTTGAGTTGGGATAATTAGTCCTAATGCTTTTGCTGCATTCAATCTTCCCCCTGTTGCAACTTTTCCTGATAATGAAGAAATTGCATCACAATTAACAAGTATCTTACTCTTTATCTGGGCTCCAGTCATGGAAGGATTCTGAGACTTAATGAGTGCTGCAACTCCTGATACATAGGGGGTTGCCATGGATGTCCCATTGAAATATTTATATCCTCCAGCTGGTATCGTGCTTAATATACTAACCCCTGGTGCAGCCAGATCCACGGAATTTATGCCATAATTTGCGAAGGATGCCAGGGTGTCATGATAGTTGGTTGCAGTAACCGATATGATAGTATTACTAGAGTATGCCGCAGGATATACCGGATTAATGTCAGAGTTTGCTCCATTATTTCCCGCTGCACAGATGACCACTGCAGAGGATGCATCAATTGCATCCTTGAGTGACTGAGAATCCAAACCTCCCCATGAATTTGATATTATCGGTACTCCCATTTGATTGGCATACAGAATTGCAGAGATAGCATCAGATGTGTACCCGGATCCTTGAGAATCGAGAAATTTTAGAGGCATGATCTTACAATTCCAGGTTACACCAGAAATCCCGATACCATTGTTCCCTACGGCTGCAATAGTCCCAGCGCAATGTGTTCCATGCCCGTTATCATCCATGGGATTATTACTCTTTGATACAAAATTCCACCCTCTAATGTCATCAATGTACCCGTTTCCATCATCATCTATTCCATTTACGGTCTCACGTGAATTCTGCCAGATGTTTGCAGCCAGATCAGGATGAGTATAATCTACACCAGTATCAACTACTGCAACAGTAACTCCTGGTGAACCGGTAGTGACTCCCCATGCCAGAGGACCTTTCATATCAGCGTTAGTTGTTCCATAAAATGGTGGCTGTCCTGTATTCTGTAACCCCCAGAGGTTTGAATACTGGGGATCATTCGGATAAGAGCTGCTGGCAGCCAGTAAATTTTGAATATCAGGGGAATTTCCAATTTCCTCAATAGGGCTTAGTGATATCCTGTAATCAGGTTCAACATACAGAACATCAGGATTCGCTTTGTATGCATCCATTGCACTCTCAAGTGTGGTGCTTGTAACCTGTACAACCTGCATCCCTGGAACCCCGTCTTTTCCGTGATCATGGATAACTTTTGACCCGGCTTCTGTATTTGCCTCTGATTGAACAGACATCATACCTGATTTTGTACTTATTTTGTCAGTATTATACCTGACAATGAGTCTGTCCGGAGCATAATCTTTAGAAAGATGAAGAGAATCCTGGTTCTGATTTATCGAATTGGATTGATCTGGTAAACTTTTTTTATTATTGTTCTCATTTTTTTCTGCAATTCCGGTAGGGATACAGAGACAGAACAGAATTAGTATCACTA
>DATMXW010000160.1:0-2261 GCA_035561295.1 Methanospirillum sp.
CTGATTATTGCATGATTTGAAAATCTAAATATGTCAGTCTGACATCGATGTTTTATCCATTGACTTATCAGACTGAATAGTGTGGTTAAAAATATGACCGATTCCTTACATGATCAGAACGAGACCAGAATGCGAAATCAGATTATTCTCAGTAAAACAAGTAAAAATCTTATTCTCCTTGGAGTTCTGCTCCTGATACCGGGAGTATCGATTCTCCCGGTTCTGGCAGATAGTAATCATAATATCACCATCAATCCTGTGGAAATCCATAAAGTCGGAGATGTATTTGAATTTTCGGGAATGACTACAATTACAGACCCCGAAATTTTGTATATTGATATTGTCCCTACCCAGGATTATGAGAATTTGAAACTTTTTGTTGCGGAAACCTGGGGAAATGAAAATACAGGTCTCTGGATTGAGGATAGTAAAACCAATCCGGGAACGATGTATACCATAACCAGAGTGAATCCTGACGGAACAAATACTACGATAGAGTCTCCCGTTCCGCATGATGAGTTTTCTGTAGAAGTACCCATTCTAAAAAACCAGGATGGAGATGGTACCTGGAAATTTTATTCAACGGAACCAATTACAAAGGTCAGAACATGCAACCTGATACGTATACGATCTCGGTTAAAGGAGGTATGGAAGCAGATACCGCAGATCTGAAGTTTGTCCTCACCTAAAATCCTTCTTTTTTCCGAATAGTAAGGTACTATTCAATGACTGGAAAATTTGGACCACAAATAATCTCTATCATTCTCCTCTCTCTGTTCATGATTACCCAAAGTCTGGGTATAGTTACAGAGAAGAATGGATATGCAGAATTGCCTGATGAACTTTTAAAAAAGGCGAATACAGCGTATTCAGACATGGAACTTCTCAAAGCAGAAGGACTCTATAAAAAAGCTGAAGATGCCTTCCTGGATACAGGTGATGAAACCAGAGCCTGGGAAGCCAGAAATATGCGATTTAAAACTAATACAACTTTGGTTTTCTATGCTAATCGCTCAGATATTGAGAAGGCGATAACATTGGAATTTCAAGCAGATCCCTCCTATGCATCGCTGAATTTATCTCCCCAGATGTTTGAGGATATATTTTCGGATCCTACTACTGAATATATTATTATTGAGGGTCAGGAAAAACGCTATTATTGGGGGGTAATAGCCAATTATCTGTTTAAAAATGGTTTCTTGAAAGAGTTGTATAAAAAGCAGGGTTCAGTCCCATTTTATGATGCAATCGCACCTTTTGTTTACTCCCGGAGTCATAATAATGCGAAAAATTTACCATCCGAAGTAATTTATTATCAGGCACAAGCCGCATTATCAGTACCAAATGCTTCAATTCCTGAACACGGGATCCTGAAGATCTGGATACCTACCCCCATTGAGACAGAGAGCCAGACCAATGTCTCGGTTTCCATTGAACCATTCGAATGGGTAGTCAGAAAACCGGATACCAGGGGAGAAATCGGGTATGCGTATCTTGAAGTGCCAGCAGAATCAGTGCACGATGATCTCAAAATTTCTTGCTTGTATGAGTTTACCAGCCACGAGCGAAGGGATTTGATTAATCCTGAACAAGTAGGTACGTATAATGTTACAGATAAGGAATACCTGAAGTATACTCGTTCATCCCAAAACCAGATGATAACCCCTGATATCACCCGCCTGGCCAGATCAATTATTGGTACAGAGACAAACCCATACCTTCAGGCCCATCTTATCTATCAATATGTCATTAAAAATATCACCTACGGCTATGTACCTCATGGCGTTTGTGTCATATCAGAATCAGAGTACGTTCTCAGAAACGGGTTTGGTGATTGTGGATCACAATCTAATTTTTTTGTCGCAGTATGCCGATCGATAGGAATACCTGCACGAACCAGCGGTGCCATGCATGACATCAATGGGCCGAATGGGTACCACGCATGGGCTGAAGTCAACATCCCCGGATACGGATGGATTCCGGTTGATACCTCCATAGGTCAGGCGGTGGATAATTCATTCAATGCGACTCCTGATGAGGTACATCAGTTTCAGGAGTATTTTTTTGGTAATCAGGATCCCTTCCGATATTATGTTCAAAAAGATGCAGATCTTCCTGTGATCCCTGAACCAGCATATGATATCAATGCCATAAATTTCCTCCAGGGCCCAATTATTGAGTGTAACGAGAGCAGATCGGATCCAAGTTTGGATTATAGCTGGACCATTAATTTTAAGCGGGTTAATTACGAAATGACGTAA
>DATMXW010000161.1:0-5407 GCA_035561295.1 Methanospirillum sp.
CACTGATGCTATTTATTAATTAACAGATCCTGGTTCCGTCACAGATATAATGTACCGTGAGATGGATCCTGATAATAATTTGTTCAACGTGGAAAATCTCCATACTCGGTTGCATGGCCATTCTTGATATGAGTATGTCTAATGACGGATTTTCAATGAAAGTGCTTCTTGAAAAATGCCTGATCGGGACTTGATAGGGTCTTGAATAAGCTCCATTGGACTGCCTCTTGAGCCCTGTTAGTAATACCCGACTGGAATAAATATTATACCACCTATAATTATCTATGCTGGATGATATCACGAGAGTCCGCAAATATATCCCTCTCCTCCTCATCTTAGCACTTATTGCGACGGTTTTCTACCAGATCACTTCTGCTCAGAGCGTCCGATCAGTGGATCTTGACTCAACGATTCTTGTTACTTCAATTTTGCTGGTGGCAATTATTGCATTTGTCACTCTCAGAAATCTGTATAATTTCCTTCTTGAACTTGGGCTGACCCTGATAATTTATACTATGACTGTTCGCCTTGTTGAAGAATTCCTTACTGAATTTACTCTGGTCCAGACACTTCATCTCTCGGTAGTATTCATTGCAGGTCTCACGCTCACCCTCCTTGGTGTTCGTATCACTATTAAGAAGAGACAGCAGGATATTGAACAGTACAAAGTACAGGAGGCAGAACTGAAAGACAGATATACAGAACTCGCAGAGATGGCAGCTTGCCTGGATCAGGCAAACAAGAAGAACCGGCTGCTCACCAGTCTCACCCGTCATGACCTGCTGAATCAGATCACTATCATCCAAAGTTTCAATGCAGTTGCAATTGAGGAGATAGTGAAATCAGATCCAGAAAAAATTCAGAAATATCTCTCTCATGTGATGCTGGCCGGAAAGCAGATCGAAAAGATGATCAGATTCACAAAAGAGTATGAGGAAATTGGGATCTCGGCAATTGGATGGCAACAGGTAAACCGGATTATTACGTCATCAGATGAAGAATTTGCTCTTGATGCTTTCATTATGGATAATGCTATACCCGATAATCTTGAGATCTATGCTGATCCAATTATTAGGAAGGTCTTTATGGCCCTCCTTGAACAATCGATCTGCCATGGTCAAAAATCTACTATCCATATCCGTCTTTCCTGCTCAAAATCAGATGATCGATTACTTATCATCTATGAAGATGATGGAGCAGGAATTCCTCCGGAAAGGAAAGAGTTGATATTTGATTCTGTATATGGGAAACATGCAGGTCCCGGGTTATTTCTGGCCAGGGAGATCCTCTCAATTACCGGGCTCTCAATCAGGGAGTGTGGAGTTCAGGGTGAGGGAGCCAGGTTTGAGATCTCAGTACCTGAGGGAAAGTTCAGGGGATCTGGATGACAAATAAACCGATAATCCTCTGTGTTGATGATGAAGATGATATCCGTAGATTGATTGGGGATATCCTGAGTGACCTTGGATATGAGGTTCTCAGTGTACCATCTGGTGAAGATGCTCTTGTCATGCTTGAGAAGCATCCTGATATTGATCTTATCCTGCTTGATCTTATGATGCCGGGTTTATCAGGGTTTGATGTTCTTGAAATAATCCGGAAAAATCCTGAAACTGCAGAAATTCCTGTGATTATTCTCAGTGCTCAAAGTCAGATGTCCGGTAAGAAAGAAGCATTCACCGGTGGAGCAAACGACTACCTGGTAAAACCCTTTGAATCTATTGAACTTCAACTCAGAATTGATGTTCAAATCAGGCTTCGGGTTGCATTACAGCAGGAGAGAAGGGTCGTTGTTCAATTGAAAGATGCACAAAAATCATTGCTCAAGAGCGAGGCACGATGGCAATTTGCACTGGATGGTGCTGGTGATGGCGTTTGGGACTGGAATACAAAGACAAATGAGGTATTCTTCTCCCGCCAGTGGAAGGCCATGCTTGGATATGGTGAAGAGGAAATCGGATCTTTCGTGGATGAATGGGACAAGCGTATTCATCCGGATGATAGGGCACGGTGTTATGCCGACCTGGAGCGATATTTCAGAGGGGAAACCCCGGTATATCAGAATGAGCACCGTGTCCTATGTAAAGATGGGACCTATAAGTGGATACTGGATCGGGGCAAGATAGTCGAATGGACTGATGATAAGCTGCCGCTGCGGGTTATCGGGACGCATTCTGATATAACTGATCGGAAACACTCAGAAGAAGAAATTAAGCGCCAGGCAGGACTTATCAAATCCCTGATCGATTCTATACCTGATATCATTTTTTTCAAGGATATTCATGGGGTATACCTGGGATGCAATCCACCGTTTATGGAATTTGCAGGAGTATCGAGTGAAGAGATAATTGGAAAGACCGACTATGATCTCTTTGATCCAAACATTGCAGACCTATTCAGAGAACATGACAAACTGATGTTGGAATCTGGTGAACCTCGCCATAATGAGGAATGGATTATGTATCCGGATGGCCGGAAAGTGCTGCTTGACACTCTTAAAACGCCATACCTGGGTCCCGACGGAAGACTGATTGGGGTACTCGGTATCAGTCGTGACATTACCGAGCAGAACCATGCTGAGGAAGAACTCATTCACCTCTCAAATCGGTTGTCACTCGCAGCCCGGGCTGGCGGCGTTGGCATCTGGGATTATGATGTGGTCAATAATATCCTGACCTGGGATGATCAGATGTTTGCTCTCTATGGGATCACAAAAGATCAGTTCAGCGGTGCGTATGAGGCATGGCAGGCCGGGCTACACCCGGATGACAAAATCCGTGGTGATGCAGAGATCCAGATGGCACTGCAACGGGAAAAGGAGTTTAACACGGAATTTCGTGTCCTATGGCCGGATGGAAACATTCGTACCATTCGTGCTCTTGCTCAAGTGCAACGTGATACCGACGGAAAGCCCCTCCATATGATCGGTACAAATTGGGACATCACTGATATCAAGAGGGTGGAACAGAATCTGAAAGAGAATGAGGAGAAGTTTATCTCTATCTTTGAGGAGAATCCGGATCCCCTCCTTATTCTGAATCAGGAATATCAGATTATGGAGGTAAATCATGGGTTTGAGAGAGTGTTCGGATACACCCATGATGAGGTTCTTGGAAGGGATCTTGAAGAATTAAGGATTAACCTGACAAAGAGCAGAATCAATCAGATGCTGGAGAATATTGAGATGAATAGTCATATTCCCCATGAAGAGATATCCCTCTTTGACAAGGCCGGGGTTCCTTTTATCGCTGAGGTATCCCTCTCCCGTATTATGATTCAGTCGCAGCCCTGTTTGCTCGTTGAGATCCACGATATCGATGAGTTACGCCGGGCTCAGGATGCTGTCGCCCAGGCAAATAAGAAACTCAATATCCTCTCCAGTATTACCCGTCATGATATTCTAAATAAGGTGATGGTTGTATCATTTTTTAGTCAGGAGGTTAAAATGGCGGTTCATGAACCTGACCTTGTGAAAGATCTCGATGCGGTAATTCAATCTAGTGCTGATATTCAGAGCCTTATTGAATTTACCCGGCATTATCAGGATCTCGGGACAACAGAGCCAGCATGGCAGGAGATTAACCTTCTCCTTAAAAGACGCTCAATTCAGGGACTTCTAACCGGAATTGAACTGATATCTGATCTTGGTGCTCTTATAATCTATTCAGACCGTATGCTTGAGAAGGTTCTCTATAATCTGGTTGAGAACTCAGTCCGTCATGGTCAGCATTTGACAACAATTAGATTTTCCTGCCATCATAAGGAGGGGGATCTTATCATCTGGTATGAGGATGACGGAGGCGGTATTATCGAGGCTGAGAAAGAAAAGGCCTTTAAAAAAGGGTTTGGTAAGAACACCGGGATGGGGTTGTTCCTGATCCGGGAGATCCTTTCGATCACCGGGATCAGTATTATTGAGACTGGTGAGCCGGGTGTTGGAGTCAGGTTTGAGATCCTGGTCCCGGCAGGGAAGTTTCGAAACTCACCCGTTTGAACAGATCAATCCTTATCTCTGATTTCATCTATCGATATCGGTTGAATAATCTGAGCATCGATTCAGGGAACATGATATCCCAAACCTTTAGGATAGGGTATATCCTATAATTCCTCACTATGCAAATTCATAATTTCTCATTTCTAGAGGATAAAGCCCTTGCACTGGGTGCAATATGTGCAACAATTCTCCCGGCAGAAATGGTTGTTGTTGAGCACCGGATTCCTCTAAAATGTAAAACCGGATGTGTCGGATATGGAAAAAAATTGACCTGTCCCCCATATGTCCCTTCTGTTGATGAATTCAAAAAGATAATCCGCGAGTATCAGGATGTTCTCCTGATTCAATTCAGATCTGCTGCACTACTCGAACCAGAAGTAGCACAGGCCCCCTATCGGACCTGGCTGGATCCCTCAACTCCTGAAGATATTCATCAAAAGGCCAATTTATTCTGGAAGACATATTTTGAGAACAGTAAAGAGATTCATATGGTGATGCTTGAACTTGAAAAAACTGCATATCTTGCCGGGTATCCGAATGCTCTTGCTCTGGTAAACGGCTCATGCAGACTCTGTGAGACCTGTAATATAAAAGAAGGGATCTGCAGGTTTCCAGCACTTGCACGAATTCCTGAACATGCAGTTGGGATTAATATGCAGAAGACTGCGAAGAATGCAGGAATTACCCTGAACTTCCCAGCCAGGGACCACCCCACTCCGATGGCAATCCTCCTCATCGAATAACCGTTCGAGGTACGATAGTGGTCCTTTGAGCCACTGGTTACCAAATATCGAATATCGAACCATGTTCGTTATGAGAGGTAAATCAGAACCAATTTATAGATTCAGACAAGAAGTGTAGTAATGCAATAATCTTTTTCTTTTGTGGGATAGAGAGGCCATGCCTCTTATTAGGGTAATGATGATTCATCACGGATAATACGAGTGTACCTATAGGTGCTTTACTCTCCTTTTGAGGTCAGAACCTGATGAAGATCGGATCTTCATAGTCCCACCTTTCCTTTCGATATTCAGGAGATACCTGCTGTTCATCAGAGAATACATTCTTCTCAGATGAATTTTCACCTCAATATCGACGTATTATCGTCCCGAATATGATCCATGTATGATAGGCATGACAAAACACGTACAGCACGTAAAAAGAACGGATAGCATTCGAAAACTTCTCAACGTTGAGCGATTCTTTCTCTGGCATCCCCTGACCATGGTTGCCCAGATTGCTCGGATCCAGGGGAATGTATCTGAACAAAAACGGCTATTCCCAACATTTTGTGGGTAAGCTAACACTCCTAATCCAGAGTGCACGACAATTGCCTAAGCCCTACTGCTTCTGAAAGTTCAAGTTTACCAAGACGAAGATAAATCATAGTGATAAAATTGTCAGTATTTCTAT
>DATMXW010000162.1:0-144665 GCA_035561295.1 Methanospirillum sp.
GGCAATACTCTAAACGCAAGAACAGATTGAATATGTATCTGAAAAAATCCGATTTTCAGACTTTTTTCAGCAGATAAAATAATATTTGGCGTTATTCACACCGCGCTTTGATCATAACCGTACCTTCGGTCTCGGTTATAAATCCTTCATTGATCAGATCATAGAGGATCCTGCGTACCCTTCCAGGCTCATCACGGGCACTATCATCCATAATCTTCTCAACCGTAGCCGCTCCATCGCGGATGAGTACTTTTAGAATCCTACCTCGAATCTGTCGATCAGAACCTTCAAACCGGGACTGGCGCGAATAATGGCTGCTCCTCCGGTTGGGATTCTCTACCCGTGCCGCAAGCCAGGTACCGTAATCCATTAAAGCATAATACCATTCGCGGGGATTTTCACGATCAAGCGTGATCTCCACCAGCGGGAGTATCTCTCCATCAGACACCGGCTTTCCTACAGCGAAGAAATGATGAATGAAAACACGTCTGATATTTGTCTCGATGAAGACTACCGGAAGATTATAGGCAAAGGCAGCAATGGAACCAGCGGTAGCTTTCCCAATTCCAGGGAGTCTCTCCAGATCAACAGGATCTTTCGGGAGCTGCCCCTCGCATGAGGTGGTCACTATCATGGCAATCTGATGAAGGTATCGTGCACGCCTGTTATACCCAAGACCCTGCCATGCTGCAAGCACATCAACCAGTTCAGCCTCTGCAAGAGACTCAAATGATGGGAATCTGGCAATAAAGGCGGGAAATTTCTCCAATACCCGGGGTACCTGAGTCTGCTGCAGCATAACTTCAGATACCACCACCCGGTATGGAGTTATCTCTTCTCTCCACGGCATCGGCCGTCTTGCTGCAGTGGAAAAATCATGGATCATCCTGATAAAATCAGTTCGATCATTTGGTGCCTCTGCCCTGAAAAAAATCTGAAATCCAGTATCCAGTATCTGCTGAACATCAGGACTTCTGACCTGAACCGGGGGCAAGGGGTTATCCTGCAGGCTGATGCCCCCATGATTCTGCCATCTGCCTTATCCGGTTGATATACGCATCCATTCTGAATTTCCGACGAAGGCCACCCTCATTCATATACCGGATCTTCCCTGTCACTGAGCGTTCCTGCCAGGCCCGATCATGCTTGCCAAAACACCATGCGACTCCTGCAAATCCATTGGGATCCCTTCCATCCAGTTGGTACCGGTTATTCAGGAAGAGGGCATTCGAAAATGCCTCTTCCGGGGTCTTTGACCACTCAAGGATCTTCTTACCCCAGTACATTCTGAAGTAGCCATGTAGACTCCCGGAGAGTATCATTTCAGTCTGCATAGCATTCCATGAATTATCATGAGTAGCACTGGCAATGAGATCAGCACGATCATACTCATAGGGCCGGGGGTCTGACCGGTGTTCATCCAGGGATTTCATCGCCCAGGAAGGAAGAGCAGCCTCATATCGTGCATATCCCGGATTGTATGAGACAAAATTGAAGGCCAGCTCCCGCCTCACGATCAGTTGTTCAAGAAATGCAGGCCCCCCGGGACTTCGTGCCTTCAGTACTTCAAGGGCTATCAGGAGGGGAGAGATATGCCCAAAATGAAGATATGGACTCATCCCTGAGGTCGCCCGTGCAGCAGGATCATGCCGGGTCTCGCCATACCGGTCAAGATAATCAGAGATAAAGACCTGAAGCGCCCCAAGAGCTTCAGTCTCCCCACCCTTGATAGGAGAGGGGAGAACTGAACGATCGATCACAAGCCCGGAGAGCATCTCTTCAGGTGTGGTGAGACGAACATCACCTTTACCTGCTCCAAGAGATGAGATCTTCAGGGATCGCTCTCTCAGCGGGATCAGAAACCGGGGAAGCTGTCTGGTGATTCGTGGTCTGAATGTGCCTGCCGACCACTCTTCTTTGACCGAAGCGGTAGAGAACGGAACGATTACACCAGTTTCAACAGTTATGAACGGGCATGAGAGCTGATCCCTGACCTGACCACGCCAGAACTTCTGCACAGACAAGGGCCCACAATCCGTGACAACACAGCAGGCATCCTGAGCCACCTTTGGGATAACCTGAGAAGGGTCACCATGCCAGATCTGTAGTGAAATACCCCTCCTGGCAAGCCTCTTGGCGGCATCAATCAGCCCTTCGCAGAGGAATGTATAATTCCGGATAATTGCTTCAGGGAACTGATCATTCAGGGTGAAGACGCAAATCAGGGGTTTATTCAACGAATTGGCAACATCGATCGCATACTCAAGGGCATGGTTATGACCTGACCTGACCGCATCCTGCATCCAGTACAAAACATGATCTCCCCGGAACCGGGTTTTTTCAGGGAGTTCACCGTGTATTCTCTCTGGCTGAATCATTACTCACCGCCGTTTGAACAGTTCTTCAAGCCGACCCCTGCTGAATGAGACGATAGTAGGTCTCCCATGCGGACAGGTAAACGGCTCACTTGTCAGGGAGAGCTGACTGATGATCTCCTCACCCTGTTCAGGAGAGAGGATAACACCAGCCTTCACGGCACCCCGACAAGCCACAAGACGGCTTACTCCTTCCCGAATCCCTGCTTCTTCTCGCCCTGACAAGGCAGCACTGATGATCTCCCGCACTGCCTCTGGATCCTCGCACCGCCCGAGTACCACAGGAACCCCCCTGACACACCAGGAGTCCTTTCCGAATGGCTCAAGCAGGAATCCTTCCTCTTCAAGATCTTCTTTGATGTCAGACAGGTGATGTGCCTCTGACTGGGTCAAGGTAAGAACGACTGGCACAATCAACTCTTGAGAAAGAGTTCTGGCTGCCTGATCCCGTTTCAGCTGATCATATCTGACCCGCTCATGAGCGGCATGCTGATCGATCAGAACCAGATCCCCGCCCTCATTAGACGCAACAAGGTAGGTTGCCGCGACCTGGCCCACATAGGTGAGGGGAGGAAACCGACTTGGGGGAAGATCAGCATCGGTATCCAGAAGAAGGCGGGTCTGCCTGAGCTGTCGGGTGGTTGCCCGGTACCCGGCAAGGGTAGCTTCACAGACCTGCTGGGATCTGCTAAGTGGAGCAGGATATCTAATCTCATTGACTGGTTCTGGGTTGAGATCTGTCGTGTGGAGACCAACGATCCTTTCAGTACTCTGGCCAGGGTGACTGAGGTCTGCCTGCTGGAGTGTTTCCCTCACTGCTTCATGAATCACTTTCAGAACAGTCTGTTCGTCTGAAAACCGAATCTCCCGTTTGGTTGGATGAATATTCGCATCAACCTTATCAGGATCCAGGGTTAGTAATAAAACCGAGACAGGATACGTACCTGATGGCAGGAGGGTGCGATACCCGGCCCGCACAGCATTCATCAGTCGTGATGAGGTGATAAATCTGCCATTTACGGCAAACATCATCCGTTGTGAAGTCTTTTTCGAATATGACGGATGAGAGAGGTACCCGGTGATACTCACCCCACCCGCCTGAAAGGAGACCGGGATGAGATGCACCGCATCGTCAGGCCGGAGTTTACGTAGTACCTCACCAAGGGATGTCGCTCCGTAACTCGCCATCTTCTCCTGCCCGTTCAGAAGATATCGAAAGGTTATCTCAGGATAGAGCAGGGAGAAGATCTCAATGACCTCCGCTATCCGCCCCAGTTCAGTACTGATACTTTTTAAAAACTTACGCCGTGCCGGAGTGGTGAAAAAGATCTCCTCGATAGTCAGGGTTGTGCCAGGAGGGGATCCGATCTCCCCCTGTTCGAGGACCTCTCCCCCACTAATAATATACCGCAATCCTGCATCCTCGTCTCGATGCCGGGTAACCAGGGTGACATACGCGATAGCAGCGATACTGGCAAGTGCCTCCCCTCTGAATCCAAGCGTCAGGCAGGAGTTGAGATCTTCAGTGGTTCGGATCTTGCTTGTCGCATGGGGGAAAAAGGCAAGGGGAACTTCTGAGGAACGGATACCACTTCCATCATCGATGATCCGTATCCTGACCACCTCCTTTCCAGTAGAACTGATTTCAACAGTAATCCGGGTTGCTCCTGCATCAACCGCATTTTCAACCAGTTCCTTCACGATAGAGGCAGGACGCTCAACCACCTCTCCTGCCGCTATCTGGTTGATAGTCTCATCATCAAGAATGCGGATACCAGTGCCTGAAGACTCAGTCACGAACGGTCCCCAGCCCGCTTCTTCAGACCGGCAAGGATCGTTATCGCCTCAAGTGGAGTTATCACATTCACATCAATCCCATCCAGTTCTTCCCTGAGAGGATCCGGAACAGAGACAACGGGGGAGGAAGCAGGGGATATCGCGGGTGCAGGAGCGTCAACGAGGATCATCTGAGTGTACCGCTTGACCCCGCCGCCGGGCCTCTCTTCTCCGGACATTATCTTCTTCATCAGCTCTTCAGACCTGGTAATGACCGGCCCGGGTACCCCGGCAAGAGAGGCGACATGGATACCATAACTGCGATCAGTTGCTCCGGGTATGAGTTTTCTGAGAAATATCACATCGTTATCGGTCTCTCTGACAGCGAAATGACAATTCCGAACACGTTTAAGTTCCTCTTCAACACCGACCAGTTCATGAAAATGAGTTGCAAAGAGGGTTCTCGGACCTTTTGATCTCTTCCCGTGGAGATACTCAAGAACCGCCCTGGCGATGCAGTACCCATCAAGTGTGCTGGTCCCTCTACCTATCTCGTCGAGAATGACCAGACTCTGATCGGTTGCATTATTCAGGATAGTGGCAAGTTCGATCATCTCAACCATGAAGGTGGACTGACCGCTCGCAAGATCATCAAACGCCCCAACCCGGGTAAAGATTCTATCCACGATCCCGACATTGGCATACGCTGCCGGGACAAAGCAGCCGGTCTGAGCCATCACGATGGTCAGGGCAACACTGCGCATGTACGTCGACTTACCAGCCATGTTGGCACCGGTGATGATCAGGATCTGCGCATCAGAAGCACTCATCTCTGCATCGTTCGGAACAAAACCACCAGGCATTGAGACCTCAACAACCGGATGCCTGCCTTCACGAATCAGAAGAGACGGTTCTTGTGAGAGCTGCGGACGCACAAACCTGAACTTAAGGGCTGTCTCTGCCAGCCCTGCAAAAAGGTCGATTCTTCCGATGGCATAAGCAGTCTGCTGAAGGGGGATAACCTCTTTCCTGACGATATCAATCAGTTCTGTATATAACTCCTCTTCAAGGCTCAGGAGCCGTTCATCTGCTGTTGCTATCTGGGATTCGACCTCCCTGAGTGCCGGAATCGTGAACCGCTCCCCGTTCGCCGTTGTCTGTCTGCGCTCATAATCTGGAGGAACCAGGGAGAGGTTAGTCCTGGTCACTTCAATGTAGTAGCCAAAGACCGCATTGTACCGGATCTTCAGAGATTTGATCCCAGTCTTCTCCTTCTCCTGCTGCTCAAGATCGGCGATCCATTGCCGTCCATCGCGGGTGATAACCCTGAGTCGATCCAATTCCTCATGATAACCTTCCCTGATCACCCCACCTTTTCTGATTAGAACGGGGGGATCGTCAACAATAGCACGCTGGATCAGAGAGACAACCCCACTGAGATCAGCAATATCAGTTAAAGCCTCACTGATAACATTGGGGAGATCTGGACCACCCGCTCTCATCAGGGCAGAACCCGCTTCCCCGGCACTTAGGGCAGCACTACAAAGAGTGACCAGATCCCGCGGGCTGGCGTTTCCATAGGCGATTCTCCCTGCTATCCGCTCAAGATCTGCATACCGGTGAAGAATATCCCTGATGTCCTGTCTAAGCGGAGTGCATGACACAAAATAGTCAACCGCATCAAGACGCTGGTTTATTGCCTGAACTGAACAAAGCGGGGCAGTTATCCATCGGCGAATAAGTCGCCTGCCCATTGGTGTCAGGGTCTGGTCGATCGTCCCGATAAGAGTGCCTTCCTCGGTGCGATCCCTGATGTTCTGAACCACCTCAAGATTCCGGAGGGTTACCGCATCAAGAATCAGATACTCGGACTGCAGATTCCGGGTGAAGGATCTGATATGGGTGAGTTTGTCAAACTGGGTCTTCTGGGCATATGCGAGAGCAGCTCCGGCGGCAGCAACGCCCTGCAGGGTGGATGCACAGTCAAACCCCAAAAGGTCAGGAACCCCAAACTGAGTACAGAGCAGACTGACTGCCTTTTCAGTATCAAAGAGGGCATTATCCTGCACTGATATCAGGGGAACAAATCTGGATATTACCTCTTTAAATGCCTCACCACCAGCAGGAATGATACATTCTGCAGGTCTGAATCTGGCAACTTCAGACCGAAGTGCCTCACCATGTCCGTCATAGACGATCTCACTCACCTGAAAATCGCCGGTCGAGATATCAAGAAATGCAAGACCTACCTTTTTGCATCGCCGGTCAGGAACCGCTGCCATCAGATACCGTGCATTTTCTCCGGGGAGGAGAGCAGCATCGATCACCGTCCCTGGCGTGACCACCCTGACCACATCACGCTTGACGATCCCCTTTGCTTTTTTTGGATCCTCGACCTGCTCACATATCGCCACCTTATATCCCTTGGCGATCATTCGGGAGAGGTAGGTCTCAAGCGCATGATAGGGCACACCCGCAAGGGGGATATCCTGTCCATCAGGCATACGGCCGCGGGAGGTGAGAGTTATCTCGAGTTCTCTGGCACAGATTTCAGCATCTTCACAGAAGGTCTCATAAAAGTCGCCCATCCGAAAGAAGACAACACAATCAGGATATTGTCGTTTAGCTTCGTTGAACTGCTGCATAGCAGGGGTGACACGCCCCGGTTTTTCCGGAGAGGAGGATATCTCTGCCGGCTTTGGATCTGTACCCTGAACCATGAATTATGTACATGGTGACGGGCAGGGGCATGAAGATGTCTCCTCCCCAAAATCAGGACCACTCTGCCCCCATTATCAGCCGAAATCAGGAGAATAAGCCAGAAAGATGATAGATTTAAACCTGTTCAGACCAGACATTGGTATATGAAAGCTGCCATCATCGGCGCATCCGGCTATACCGGGGGAGAGCTCTTCAGGCTCCTGCACAACCACCCCGGGGTCGAGGTTGTCTGTGCAACCTCGCGGCAGCTGGCCGGAAAACCGGTTACCACGCAACATCCCCATCTTACCGGATTTACTGATATCACCTTTACCAACCCTGATATCAGCCAGCTTGATGTTGATGTCGCCTTCCTCGCTGTACCCCATACTGCTGCGATGGCCTACGCTCCCTCAATGATTGAGCAGGGGATCAAGGTTGTCGACCTTTCAGCAGATTACCGGCTTGCAAAAGAGATCTATGAACAGGTCTATGGGGTTGATCATACTGCGTACTTCCCTGCTCCCTACGGGCTCTGCGAACTCCATCGTGATGTATGCAAAGGAGCTGATTTTATCGCAAACCCGGGATGTTTTCCGACCGGGGCAACCCTTGCAGCAGCCCCGCTTGCCGAATATGCCCACACAATTATCTATGACTCCAAGACCGGGGTCTCCGGAGCCGGGGACAATCCGTCAGTAACCACCCATTACCCAAATGTCGGGGACAACCTCACGGCATATAAACTGACATCACATCGTCACCTCGCAGAGATGAGACAGGAACTTGTGCACCTGAAATCAGGGGCAAAATGTTACTTCACCCCGCATCTCCTCCCGGTCAACCGGGGGATTCTGACCACTGCCCATATAATGCTCAATGAACCAATGGACCAGAAAGAGGTTGAACGCCTCTACCATGAGTACTACCTGAAGGAACCATTTGTCAGGTACCAGCGTCCGTCCTTAAACACGGTCAGAGGGTCGAACTTCTGTGATCTGATTGTAGAATCATCAGAAGACAGGGTCGTTGCAGTATCAGCAATCGACAACCTGGTAAAAGGTGCCAGTGGGCAGGCAATACAGAATATGAACCTGATGTGCGGCTTTGCCGAGACCGAAGGTCTGCTCAACCCAGGGATGCTTCCCTGATCCCAGATAGGAGAACAATATAATGCAAGTACAGGAAGCGATGACCCCGGATCCGATCACCTGCCAGACTACAGATGTTGTTTCAACGATTGCCTCTCTCATGAGAAAGCACCGCATAGGTGGCATTCCAGTCGTTGAAAATGGCAAAATTGCAGGAATCGTAACAGAGACCGATGTACTGAAACTTCTCATGACGAAAGGGCCGTCAGATGATCTCTGGCTCCCGTCACCCTTAGAGGTGATCGAACTCCCTATCAGGGAATTCATCAACTGGGAACATACCCGTTCAGCCCTGACCGACATCGGCAGCAGAAAGATATCTGAGGTCATGTCCAGTCCGGTTATTACCATCAGTCCAGAACAGGATGTTGAGGAAGCTGCATCATTGATGCTCAAAAAGAAGATTGATCGGCTTGCAGTGGTTCAGAATGAAGAATTAGTCGGTGTTATAACCAGAGAAGATATTGTCTGGGCGATAACGAAGGGAAGGGATGGAGACAGATGAGTGAGATGCAATCTATCTGTGCGATAGACGGAGTAACAGCCTCAGGGATTAAGGAGGGTAAGTTCGGTCTTGCCCTGATCCATGCTGAAGGAGCTGCAGCAGTTGCATGTACTCAGAACCTTGCCAAGGCAGCCCCAATCATCCTGATGCAGGAGCGGATGAAGAGAGGAAGACTTTGTGCAACCATCACCAACAGCGGATGTGCCAACGCGCTCACCGGACAGCGTGGCCTGGCAGATGCTGAAGAGATGGCAGCCATCGCTGCTGGAGAATTATCTCTTGACCCTATGGAGATCGGAGTCGCCAGTACCGGTGTGATCAGCAGGTACCTCGATCTCCCTCTGATCCGGGATCAGTGCCATCGGATCGCCCCTCTTCTGAAGAACGGTCCTGATGCTGAGATTGCGGCAGCAAAAGCAATCATGACCACCGACCTTGTTGAGAAGCATGCCCTGGTGAGAAGAGAAGGATTTACCATAGGAGGAATATGCAAGGGGTCAGGGATGATAGCCCCGAATATGGGAACCATGCTCGGGTATGTCTATACCGACGCTGAAATCTCTGCTCCTGACCTTCAGGCAGCCCTGAAAACCGCAGTCAGACGGAGTTTTAACCGGGTCGTTGTTGATGGGGATACCAGCACAAATGATGTGGTCTTCTGTACCGCAACAGGAAACGCCGGAAAAGTGAGTCTGAACGAGTTCACCACAGCCCTCGAAGAATGCTGTATCTCTCTTGGCAGGCAGATTGCGATGGACGGTGAAGGGGCCACAAAACTTATCGAGGTCGTGGTCAGGGGTGCACGCACTGAGGATGAGGCTGACCTCGTCGCCAGGACTGTTGTCGGATCCCCCCTCGTCAAGACGGCTGTCTATGGTGAGGATCCAAACTGGGGGAGAATTGTTGCAGCTGCAGGACGATCAGGAGCAGAGTTTGACCCTGAGAAAGTCTCCTGCTGGATAGCAAACAAGGATATTCGTGCCGCCGTATGTGAGCAGGGGATTCTCAGTCAGGATCTGGCAGGTGCAAAAGCAGCCCTCAATGGTCGAGAGATCAGAATCGAATTGGATCTTTCAGCAGGAAATGAACACGCAGTAGCCTGGGGCTGTGACCTTACCGAAAAATATGTGGAGATAAACGGGAAGTACACGACATGAAGCGCGAAGATGTCCTGATGGAAGCCCTGCCCTACATCCGCAAATTCCATGGCAGGACGATGGTTATCAAACTCGGAGGCCATGCGATGGTGGACGGGGGAATTCTTGATACCGTTGTCAGGGATGTTGTACTCCTCCAGTTGATCGGAATCCGGGTAGTTCTGGTGCATGGTGGCGGCCCTGAGATCACCGAGAAGATGAAGGCTCTTGGAAAAGAGCCGAAATTTGTCGGAGGCCTGCGAATCACCGATGATGACACACTTGAAGTCGCCCAGATGGTACTGGTTGGAAAGATAAACAGCAGAATTGTCTCTCTCATCTCAAAAGCAGGGGGAAGAGCAGTCGGAGTATCTGGGAACGATGCAAACCTTATCATTGCCAGGAGGATGGATCGGCAGAGGATTCAGATTGATAACCACGAAGAAGAAGTGGACCTCGGTCATGTCGGAGAGATAGAAGAGGTCAGACCTGATGTCCTCAACACCCTTCTGGACAATGGATATATCCCGGTAATATCCCCGCTTGCAATCGACCGATCCGGCAATGATCTCAACATCAACGCAGATACTGCTGCAGGAGAGGTCGCTATTGCCCTAGGAGCCTACAAACTTATCAGTATGACTGATGTTGATGGGATTATGGACAAGGAACGCACCCAGGTTTACAGACAGATGCGCCCCGTTGATGCAGAAAACCTGATTGCAACCGGGGTTGTTTCTGAAGGGATGATCCCCAAGGTTCTCGCGGTGGTCCGGGCAATCCAGGGCGGAGTTACCTACTCGCATATCATTAATGGAAATATCAGCCATAACCTCATCCTTGAGCTCTTCACCTCACAGGGAGTCGGGACGATGTTGACCGATCAGGAGGGAGATCTCTGACGTCTGAAATCGGAAAAGAGGGAAGCAAGATGCGAAGATTGTTCATCGTCCTGATTCTGCTGCTTGTTACAATCTCGCTGATGGCCGGGCAGTCTTCGGCAACCGTCTTCCTCAAGAATGGGACCGAGATAGACGGACCAGAAACGCTGAATACCATCCTGGATGATATCAACACTACGGGGGGCAGTTACTCTATCACCTTCTTTTATAACACCCATTGCGGGGCCTGCCACCTGGCTATGGCATTTCTTGAGCAATATAAAGCAACCCACCCGGATATCAGGATAGGATATTACGATCTCTTCAACAGCACTGCCAATAAGACCCTGTTTGAACAGTTCAAGACAGACTATAATCGGCGGTATGTTGCAGTACCATCAGTCTTTATTGGGAATGCCGGCCTTGAGGGGGAGTCTGCGATCAGTACTTACTTTGATCCCCTGGTTACGTGGTACACAGAAAATGATCAGGGCATCAAATACAGTGCTGATCTCTCTGAACCACGAACGCCCCCGGTATCTCCCACCTCCTTTAGTCTCCCTCTGATCCTCTTTGCAGGACTGGTAGACGGAATTAATCCCTGTGCATTTGCAGTTCTCATCTTTCTGCTGATCTACCTGATGAGTATCCAGAGGCGTTCGCGGATCCTGATAACCGGGGCCGCCTTTACCAGTGCTGTCTTCATCTTTTACTTCCTCTCAGGAATCGGAATATTAGCACCAATTCAAACTACCGGGGTTGTAACAGGATTCTCCCTGTTTGCAGGAGCAGTCTCACTCATCACCGGAGTGATGGTGATAAAAGATGCAATCATACCCGGTATCGGCCCGTCTCTTACAATTCCGGAGTCAAAGAAGGAGATGGTCAACAGGTACATCGAGCAGACAACGATTCCGGTTGCCTTTATCCTCGGCCTGCTGGTAAGTATGTTTGAGATCCCCTGCACCGGGGGAGTCTACATCAAAATCCTTGCGTTGATATCTCAACATGTCCCCCTACCGTGGGGATTTTTATACCTGATGGCCTATAACCTGGCCTTCATTGTACCGCTTCTGATTATCATTACCCTGGTGTACTGGGGCTTTCCTGAGGAAGAGGTGAATGAATGGAGCATTATGCAGCAACGAGGCCTGAAACTCTTCATAGGCCTGCTTATGATCGTCTTTGCAGTTCTGATCTTATCAGGAGTGCTATAACTTTTTTTGTGCATATCAGGAGAACTCGTGATTATTCACGGACTCCCCCCGGTTTTTTCTAAATCTACAAGAAAAGTGTTTTGCTCTGTATCCAGTTCAACACCCAGAATGGTGTGTGCCAGGTACAGAGGGTCACCCCCGCAGACGATCCTGAAGATCCTCACTCATTTGGATCAGGATCTCAAAGATCTCCCTGACCGGCAGGGGATCCATATCCAGCCTCTCTGCCTGAGATGCAACACCTGATAGCACCATCTCCGCCCGAAGCGAATCCCGGGTAGGGAGACCGGCAGCTGACTTCTCCTCTGCAATCTTTAGAGAGATATTCATCCGCGCTCTGATAAGCCTGATAATCTCAAGGTCTACCCCCTCTATCTCCTCTCTCAGCTCCTGCAACGTCATTTCTTCAGTACAGATATCTATCGGTCAGAAATAAGATAATCGGAGATCGCTGGATCATCTTTATGATGGGTATCATAAAGGCCGTATATATATCGACAGATGGTACACCTGATAGCCATGCATGTATGGGAACAGATACCGCAGCGTGAGCGCCGTGATCTTCTGATCGCCTGGCTCGCCCTCTCTGCGGCCTTCACCCTTGCCATGATCGGGACGAGCAGACTTATTCCCTTCCTGATCCTTGAACTCTTTCTGATATCGGCACTCACTGCTGGCATCGCATTTGTTATCCACGAGATGGCGCACAAATTCACCGCCATGAAATATGGATACTGGGCAGAATTCCAGATGAATACCCAGATGCTCGTCGTTGCTGTCGCAGTCGCTGCAATTGCAAAGGTTGTCTTCGCAGCTCCCGGAGCAACGATGATATATGGCAACGGAATAACCACCGAAGAGAACGGAAAGATATCTCTCGCAGGTCCACTCAGTAACCTGATCCTTCTGATTCCGTTTGCAGCAATTCTCTTCATCGGGATGAACGCAGGCATCTTTGAGATGGCTCTGCTAGGGATTGTAGGCGTCAGAGTCAATGCTATGATCGCTGCATTCAACCTTCTCCCGCTCGGACCCCTTGACGGGGTTAAGATCCTTGCCTGGAACACCCCCCTGTACATCGGATCCGTTCTGGTAGCCTTTGGAGTCCTCTTCTCAGCACTGAATTTTACGATATCAGGCCTCTAAAGACCAAAACCATTTTTGTGTTCTCGTAAGATCCTCCGGCAGGGATATCACCGGTAAAAGCTAGAGATACAGAACAGTATGGTTCTGGAAGAAGAGATCCATTTTTCGGCGCATGAGACCGCCCAGGCATTTTCAAAAGTGCTTAAAGGTCTCGGTATATCAGCTCAGATCAGACAGAAAGCAACCATCGATCTCAGGCTGATGTTTAGCGGAACATACCTCAATCTTGCTCAACTGCTCGGTGAGATCACCACTGATGAGGCATATGATGAGGAGGAGAGCGAAAGCTTCTCGATGGCGCTCGAGCACCTGACTTCCCAACGCGATATGATCGCTGACTCCTTTGAAAAATACCAGCCTGGAGATCAGATCGGGAAAGGAATCATGGACATGGTATCAGGGGACCAGATTCCTGAAGGAGATATTGACGACGCTGAACTAGAACAGATCATCGAAGACATCTATCTGACCCGTCTTCTTCATGTCAATGATCTGCTCGAGATCAGAGGTGGCGGGCTCTTCCTCATCCAGACCATCAATCCGGACGAGGCAATCCTTACCATATTTGCAGAAGATATCCCGATGATTCCGGAAGAGATACTCAAAGAGCACTCGATCTCCTCTACTATGACCGCCGTTGATGAATTTGAGTACATCGTTACGGCTGGTAGTGAGATCGTTTTCCTCGAAGACCTGTCACCAATCAGTGACTTCTTTGAAGAACATGATATCGATGATGATGAGACCGGGTTTGTTGCCCGCCTTCAGGTCAAACAGATTCTCATTGCCGAGATCCTGGGTATGATAAAAGAAGGAGGAAAAGCATCACGGGAAGATATTGGCGAGGAGTTTTCAGAACGCGATATCGAGACTGGTGAAGAAGATTCACGGATTTCTCTCAATATGAGCCGTGCATATATTGATGCAGTCCTTGACGATCTCAAAAAGTCAGGGATCATTAAAGGAAAGGATCAGAAACTCAGAATGGCGATGTAAGACAGATCAACCGATCTGTTATCTTTTTTTATCACGCTGATTCGTGCGCCATTCCTCTGAAAAGAGGTATTGGGGATTGAAGAGAGCAGTCAGGCGAAAGAGAATGTCCTGTGATCTCTCGGTATCAATTATCGTATCTATCATATCCTCAAAATCGATCCAGACCACTTCATCATCGCCTGGTACATACTTGCGGCTTGTCTGCTCCAGAAATCCAGTGAGTGAAAACTTCAGAAACCCAAGCATAAAGTTATTCTGAATCTGATTCATCGTTCGGTCCAGACGAGAAATCACAGGATCCGGTACCTCCATGATCCCGTAGACCTCATCAACAACCATACCAAATCTGGTAGAATCACTAGTCTGTGGGACAAAGACGATGATCTTCTTCCTTGCCTCTCCTCCGGGCAGAGGAATGATCAGTCTGATATCGATAACTTTGACCACTTCAGACCTGATATTGATGATACCAGGGATATATGCAGGGGCATTGGGGAGCGGGATCTTATGCTGATCAAGTACAATCTCCCTGATAAATGAGACATGAGCGGCATAAACCCCCTCTCCAAGAGAGAAGAGGAGGAGCCGGTGGAGTTGATCCGAACTTCCCTGATTCTCCATGTAAAACCCACCTGTTCTGACCGGTTTTGATACATCCGGAATGAACCTGCTCTGAGCTTGGTTATTGAGAAGGATAGACCTTTTGTTATACTCACCGGGCAATAATCGAGTACCAACCCCGTGAGAAGGGAAGGTATCAATAGGGGAAAAGTCACACAGATTGAGATAACGGATATCCTGAATCAGGGAGACCGGGGGACAGTGATGGAAGAACTCCTCACACTCGTAGAGATCAGACTGGGAAACGATCATTATCTCATCGATAGCGATATCGTCGATAAATTTATTCTGCCACTTGAATCAGAGATAGTCTATGATGCTCCGCCCTATATTGAAGGGATGGCATCATGGGCAGATGAGATGATTCCGGCAATAAATGTTGCACCGCTTCTCGGAATGGAGCGCTCATCAGAATCTCATCGCAAGCGAACAATGATCATCCCGGCAGGGGCAGTTATTGATACGGCAATGGCAGTCTCGGTGGATGACGTATTCATGGTCAGGAAGATTAGACCAGCTGATATAATGCCGGTGGATATCTCTGCCTGCCAGGGAATAGAGGATTATGTGAAAGGAATAGTCCGCTTAAGAGAGGAGAATAGCGAAACAGGGAATCAAGAACAGCTGGTTTTATTATACCTGAATCTGCAAAAAATGCTCAAAGAACTCCTGAAAGGAAGAGTTGCGCGGCCCGTTCCTGATTTTTATGTATGGAGATGGGACACCGGTGCTCTGACAACTGAGGAAAGGGAAGGGCAGAACACCTAAAAGAGATTCTCTTTTACCGGGCGGGTCATATGTATACCTCATGGCGTGGTCCCCTCTTACGCTTGATACATGGCTCTTTCGGCAACAGTCAGCGCTCTCATCAGTCTCTGATGCAGTGCAGGCGATCATCGATCAGGTTTCAGCCGGAGGTGACGCCGCACTCGTGGATCTCTGCGAGCGGTTTGATAGAGTACGACCAGAGTCACTTAGAATCTCTGATGATGAGATCGATGCCGCATATGAGAGTGAAGATCCTGAGGTGATCGAGGCACTTACCGAGGCATATGCCAGGATATCACGGTTTCATGAACAACAGCGTCAACAGGATCTCTGGCTTGTTGATGGAGGACCCGGCATTACTCTGGGAGTAAAGACAACCCCCCTTGACCGCATAGGAATGTACGTGCCTGGCGGTCGGGCAGCATATCCGTCCACAGTCCTGATGTGCGCGGTGCCGGCGCAAGTTGCCGGGGTGAAGGAGATCGTCTGCTGCACCCCCCCGAATCCACACCCACTCACCCTCATTGCCGCTGATATCGCTGGAGTTACGGAGATATACACCGTCGGCGGTGCCCAGGCAATAGCTGCCATGGCCTTGGGGACTGAAACGATCAAAAAAGTTCGCAAGATCGTCGGTCCAGGGAATGCATATGTCACCGCAGCAAAGATGGCCCTTAGGAACTGCGTTGAGATAGACTTTCCCGCGGGCCCCTCCGAGATCGCAATCATTGCGGATCAGACTGCACGACCTGACTTTATCGCAGCAGATATTCTGGCACAGTCAGAACATGATCCGCAGGCTGCTTCGATTCTGATCACCATTGATCCCGAACTTCCCGAAAAGGTCGGGCGATGGATTGATACCCTGATGGATGATACTCCCCGAACTGATATAATCAGCCAGGCGCTTGCGAGGTCAGGATACCTGATAGTTGGGAATCTTGCTGATGCTATCTCAGCATCTGATCAGATAGCACCAGAACATCTCTCGATCCAGGTGCAGGATCCCCTCCCGGTTCTGACCGGTGTGCGTAACGCAGGGTCAATCTTTGTCGGCCCCTACACCCCGGTGGCCTGTGGAGATTATGCCTCAGGAACAAATCATGTCCTCCCAACCGCAGGAAATGCCCAGGTATTTTCGGGACTGAATGTGGCCCATTTCACAAAAACTTCCACGGTTCAGATCATCAGTCGGGAGGGTATCGAAGAGATAGCCGAGATAGTAGAGACAATTGCTACTGCTGAAGGGCTTGTTGCCCATGCGCAATCAGTTCAGATACGAAGAGATTAGAGAAAAAAAGGAATTGGATCAGAGGAGGTCTGTAGTGTTTTGGCTTCCCCCACTTCCATCGTTCTCACAATCTTTTTCCTTCTTCTCCGGAGTTCCAGAGAGGAGCCCAAACCTGAGCCTGAGCAATGTTTTCAGCATGGAGAGCGTGTCAGAAGTCTGCAACCTGGAATCACCGGCGTCTTCCCAGACCACCGGTACCTCGATGACATTGAGGCAGATCCGACACATCTTCCAGAGGATCTCAACATCAAACTCAAAGCCGGTTGCATGGAGATCAGGAAGGACTCTGGCGAGTGATTCACGACGAAACACTTTCGCACCACACTGGGTATCAGAGTAAGGAAGCCCAAAAAGAGCCCTGATAAGCAAATTAAAAACACGGCTCTGCATTCTTCGGGAGAATGACTGATGAGTTTTTATTAGAGATCCGGGCATATAACGCGAGCCGATTACCCCGTCATATCCGTTGATCTGATCAATCAGTCCAAGAACCTGATCATACGTCGTCGAATTATCTGCATCCATAAACGCGACAAGGGGAGCAGTAGCTGCACGAAACCCCATATAAACCCCCCCACCTTTCCCAAGTCGCCAGGTCGATGTAAGACAGCGAACCATGAGATCAGGATGACTGGCAGTAAAATCTTCTACTACCCCTTGTGTTCCATCAGTTCCATCGCAGACAAAGATGAACTCAGCGAGTGGATCAGAAAGATCCGATAAGAGGCGGGGAAGTCTCTCCTCCTCATTGTATGCAGGGATTACGATGCTATATCGGGGCAGTTTCCCCATAAAACCTCACAACATATTGCCCGAAGAGAAGTCTCTGTCTGACTCTATGTATTATGCCTGAAATATCTGTCAGAACCGTTGATAAACTGTTTGAACAATGAGCACCCCCCGACCGGCGAAGAGTGATGCCTGATGGTGACGAACAATCCGGTATGTCGTACCTGCACGAGATCCAGATGAAAGGAAAAGGGGCGAATCCATTCTTTTGTCTGCTTGGAATTGAACCGGTATCATGGGGGGAAGGATGTGCCAGGCTTGAGATGGAAGTCAGATCTGATATGACAAATGGCGAGGGGTGGCTCCAGGGTGGGATGTATACAGCCCTCGCTGATGAAGCGATGGCACTTGCAATCTACACCCTTCTTGAGGATGACCAGACGATAGCAACCATATCTTGTACAACACATTTTTTGCGCGGCGTGAAACATGGGCTGATAGCTGCCGAAGGGAAGGTCATCAGACAGGGTCGACAGATCATCTTTGCAGAAGGAATCGTCTCCAGTGGCGGGGGAGAGACTGAACTAGCCCGCTGTTCTGCCTCATTTGCCGTCAGGCGATCTTAAGGTCGGGAGAGGATAAAGAGGGATCAGGTTCAACCTTTCTGCAGTATTTTCAGGAGGACGGGCGTGAAGTACATTTTTATCACCGGGGGTGTGATGAGTGGCCTTGGAAAAGGGATAACTGCTGCATCAATTGGAAGGCTGCTTGAGAACCGGGGGTACCATGTAACTGCGGTGAAAATTGACCCGTACCTGAATATTGATGCCGGAACCATGAACCCGGCACAGCACGGGGAGGTCTTTGTACTTCATGACGGGGGGGAAGTTGACCTTGATCTCGGCAATTATGAACGGTTCCTTGACATTGAACTGAACTCATCGCACAATATCACTACCGGGAGGGTATACCGGCTGGTGATTGATAAAGAGCGACGCGGAGATTATCTTGGTCAGACAGTCCAGATAATCCCCCATATAACTGATCAGATCAAGGACTGCATCAGGGCGGCAGCAGCAGAGAAGGTTTTTGATGGAGAAGAGGCCGATCTCTGCCTCGTTGAGGTAGGTGGAACGGTGGGGGATATCGAGAGTATGCCATTCCTTGAGGCAGTTCGTCAGATGAGAGGTGAACTGCCCCATGAGGACCGGGCACTGGTCCATGTCACCCTGATGCCATCAGACTCGATGGGTGATCTCAAGACAAAACCAACCCAGCACTCAGTCAAGGCACTGCGTGAACTTGGCCTCTATGCTGATATCATCGTCGGCAGGAGTGAACGACCAGTATCATCACATACCAGGAAAAAACTCTCATCCCTCTGTGACCTGCCACAGGAAGCGGTCATCAGTGCTGCCACAGTACCTGATATCTACCAGGTCCCTATGGAACTTGAGAAGGAAGGGCTTGCAGAAGTACTCTGCACACATCTGAAGCTCAAGAACGTGGTTGCTGACCGGGACTGGTACCGGGTAGTAACCCAGGAGTATACGCATCGGGTGATCGTCGGCATCGTCAGTAAGTATGGAAAAGAAGATGTGTACCTCTCGATTAAAGAGGCCCTGAAACATGCAGGTCGCGCACTTTCAACAGAAGTGGCGATCCGCTGGCTGGATGCAGAACGGGTGGATCCTGCCGACCTGCAGGAGTGTGACGGTATCCTGATTCCGGGAGGATTTGGTGTCAGGGGCATTGAGGGGAAGATCAGTGCTATCAAATTCGCCCGGGAGCAGAAAGTTCCAATGCTCGGACTCTGCCTTGGATTCCAACTCGCGGTGGTGGAGTATGCCAGGCATGTCGTAGGTTGGGCTGATGCGTGCTCGAGTGAATGTAACACCGGTACTGAAGTGATAACCATCCTTCCTGAACAGGAGGGAATTGAGGATTATGGCGGAACGATGCGACTTGGTGACTATAAGATAACCATCAGACCGGGGAGTCTGGCGATGGAACTCTACAAGAACAGTGAGGTTATCGAACGGCACCGGCATCGGTACGAGGTTGATCCTGCGTACATCGCAGAGATAGAAGCTGCGGGTCTGGTTTTTTCAGGAGTGTGGGGGAACCGGATGGAGATAGCCGAGATACCGGGACATCCCTTCTTCATGGCTACCCAGTTCCATCCTGAGTTCAGATCACGCCCGACCCGGCCTTCACCACCGTTCCTCGGGTTTGTGGATGCCTGCAGGAAGATGAAGAGAGGGGGAGAATAATGGTTAAAGCAGAGAAGTTCATTGAAGAAGCGATTCGGATTATTCGCGAGTCTTCAGGTGATGAGAAGGTAGTAATTGCCCTTTCAGGTGGAGTAGACAGTTCAGTCTGTGCAGAACTTGCATCACGGGCTATCGGGGACCGGCTGATCCCTATCTACGTGGACACCGGCTTGATGCGAAAGGGGGAGACTGCCAGGATCAGGGAGAACTTTGAACATATAGGCGTCAGAGTGATCGATGCCGGGGATGAATTCCTGACCGCACTTGAAGGTGAGTCTGATCCTGAGAAGAAACGCAAGATCGTGGGGGAGCGGTTCATCAGGGTCTTTGAGCGCGAAGCAAAAGCAAGCGGGGCAAAATACCTCCTCCAGGGCACGATTTACCCGGACTGTATCGAGAGTGAGGGGGGGATCAAGAGCCACCACAATGTTGGTGGGATGCCACTCTCAATTGACTTCAAATCTGTCATAGAACCGCTGCGAGAACTATACAAAGATGAAGTCAGGACGGTTGCCGAGGCACTTGGCCTTCCCATTGAAATTGCCCACCGGATGCCTTTTCCCGGACCCGGTCTCTCGGTCAGGATCGTGGGGGCTGTTACCCGCGAAGCCATTGAAGTTATCCGTGAAGCAAATGCAATCGTCGAAGATGTGCTTGTCGAAAAATACCGCCCCTGGCAATGCCTTGCTGCCCTTGTGGGTCTTGGGACCGGGGTAAAAGGAGACAATCGGCTCCACGGCTGGATTGTGGCAGTGCGTGCTGTAAACTCGCGTGACGGAATGACGGCAGATCCAATTGAGATCTCGTGGCAGGATCTTGCCGAGATACAGGCACGGATTACATCAGGTATCCCAGCGGTTGCCAGAGTCGTTTATGACATCACCCCCAAACCACCGGCTACTATCGAATATGAATGAGTTGATATCGTGAATACGAAAGAGAATTATCGGGAACTGGACGCTCAGTACTTTATGCCTGCATTCGGCAGGGAGATCATGATCACAAAGGGATCCGGATGCACGGTCACGGATGCTGACGGAAAGCAGTACCTTGACCTGGTCGCCGGAATTGCGGTCTGCAGCACCGGACATTGCCACCCAAAGGTGGTGAAAGCCATTCAGGATCAGGCCGCCGAGCTGATCCACTGTTCAAACCTTTACTATGTGCCCCATCAGGGCAGACTGGCAGAGAAACTTGTGGAGATAAGCGGCCTTGGAGCAGGGGCAAAAGCATTTTTTTCTAACTCCGGAGCCGAGGCGATGGAGGGTGCCCTGAAACTGGCACGGGTCAGAACCGGCAAAACACAGTTTGTTGCATGTGAAGGCGGATTTCATGGCCGGACCATGGGATCTCTTGCCTGCACCCATAAACCAGCGATCAGGGATCCCTTCACCCCCCTGGAGCCTCATACCATCTTTGTACCCTATGGGGATGCTGATGCTATCAGAACGGCAATTACCAAGGAGACCGCCGGAGTTATTCTCGAGCCTGTACAGGGTGAAGGCGGGGTCATCATCCCACCGGCAGGATACATGAAACAGGTCAGGGAGATCTGTGACGAGATGGGCGTTTTGCTCATCCTTGACGAGATACAGACCGGCATGGGAAGAACCGGCACCTGGTTTGCGTACCAGCAGGAAGGGATCACCCCTGATATCGTGACCATTGCAAAAGGGATCGCAAGTGGATTCCCCATGGGGGCAATTGTGGCACGAAACGGCCTTGAGTTCGGCAGATCTGAACACGGAAGCACTTTTGCCGGCGGGCCAATCGCCTGTGCTGCAGCGCTTGCAACGATCGAGGTCATTGAAGAGGTGCTCTCCCAGGTCTCTGCAAAAGGGAAGCGGTTTGCATCAGCTCTTGCTGCACAAAGCCCCCGGGCATGCGGTCTTATGATCGGGATGACAATCGGGGATCGGTGCGCAGAAGTGCAGAAGGAGTGTGCCAGCCAGGGGTTGCTCGTCAACTGTGCGGCAAACGGAAATTTACGGCTGGTCCCGCCACTCACGATCACAGAAGCCGAGATCGATCGTGCGACAGGTATCATCAATGCAGCAGTCAGTACAAAGTCTTGTTCGTGAGATTTATCAGCAGGAAGGCTATGTCTATGCCAGATCTCCTGAAGAGATAGCACAGACGTACGGGTTTGACCGGGTTGCACGACTTGCCAGCAATGAAAACCCATTCGGCCCATCGCCTCGGGCAGTCGTTGCAGTTCAGGAAGCAATTGCCGGCATGCACCGGTACCCGGATACCACGACCAGTATGCTGACCGATGCACTGCGTACTTATCATGGGGGATATGAGTATGTGTATGTAACCGGGGTCGGGATGGATGGGGTTATCGAGACCTGTATCAGGGCACTCGTCAACCCAGGAGATAGTGTTGCAGTGGCGGTACCCACCTTCTCATTTTACGGTCTCGCTGCGAAGGCACAGAGTGCACACGTGATCCCCGTCCCGCGAAGGGATGATTTCTCGGTGGATGTGGATGCATTCATCAGGGCTGCAAAGGGGTCAAAGATATCCTTCCTCTGCAGCCCGAATAATCCAACCGGTACTATGACACCGGTGGACGATATTGCAATAATCGCGGAGTCAATAGACGGGATTCTCTTCCTCGACAATGCGTATGTTGAGTTCTCAGATCTGGACTACCGGAATCTGATGGCAAGCCATGAGAACCTGGTGATCGGAAGAACGATGTCCAAGATCTTCGGACTTGCCGGTTGCAGAATAGGATATGCGTTGGTACCCGCCTGGCTGCGTCCAATATATGAGAAGGCTGCAACCCCTTTTACCGTGAATATTCTATCTGCAGCAGCAGCAGCAGGAGCCCTCATAGATCAGGAGTATGTTAACCGGTCCCGTAACCATGCCAGAGCTTGGATTCAACGATTTTATGATGAGTGCCACCTGCCCGTCCTTCCCAGTGGCGCTAACTTTGTGATGATCGATACGGCACCCATGACTGGTGATGAATGTTCGGCAGCCCTGGCCGAGCGAGGGGTCATCGTGAGATCCTGCCGCTCATTTCCCGGCCTTGATAATCACTATATCAGGGTCTGTGTCGGAGAAGACTGGGAGTGCGAGAAGTTTATCAAGGAACTAAACACCCTATGCTGACCGCTCTCACCGGCACACCCGGTACCGGAAAGTCCACGGTTGCTGATGAACTGGCCAGACGGGGGCACCTGGTTATCAGAGTAACCGATACCATAATCCCATACATCCTTGAAGAAGATGCAGCCATGCAGACCCGGATCGTGGATACCGACCAGTGGGCTGCAGAGTTTCCGCATAGTGAAGGGATTGTAGAGGGACATATTGCCCATCTTCTTCATGTGGATCGGATTATTCTCCTTCGGTGCCGGCCTGATATCCTGAAAACACGTCTTGAGACCAGAAAGTATCCGGATGCCAAAGTTGCTGAGAATGTTGAGGCTGAACTCCTTGATGTTCTTCTTGTCGAGGCACTTGAGGAGCATGGGCCTGATCAGGTGTATGAGATCGATGCAACCAATCTATCAGTGGTTGAGGTTGCAGATCAGATTGAAGAGATTGTTTTCGGAAAAACATCTCCCATTCATGGTATCGTAGACTGGCTTGCCCTCTGCCCAGACATCGCTCAACACTTCTGATACAATTATCACTCCCGACGATCAAAGGTTATCTCACTATAATAGATACTCAAAGAGTTACTCATGAGACTGAAGAGATCTAAACAATACCCCTGCCTTTTATGACGCTTGACTCATACCGAACTCAGGTAAAACCAGTCATCGACCCAATAGTATCTGCGTCGGTGAGGATAGGACTCTCCCCGAACTTCTGTACTCTGCTCTCTCTGGTTGCTGCAGCAGGAGGGGGGTACGCGTTCTTCAGGGGAGATGTTCTCATCGGAACTCTCGGGGTTGTTCTCAATGCCTTCTTTGACGGTCTTGACGGGGCAATTGCACGTGCTCTGAACCAGGAGGGAGTGAGGGGAGACTTCTTGGATCATACCTTTGACCGGTACGCTGACATCTTCATCATATGCGGGATATTTGCAGGACCCCTCTGTGCCTGGTGGATCGGAGTCTTTGGGCTTACCGGGGTCCTGATGTCATCATATATGGGAACCCAGGCTCAGGCAGTAGGAGTAGGGAGAGTATACGGGGGGATTCTTGGCAGGGCTGATCGGCTTGTGCTCCTGATTCTTGTCGGCATATCAAGCGCCTTCATCCCGGCTGACATTCTCGGGCTCAGCCTCCTTGCCTGGCTCCTTTTAGTGTTTGGATTCCTCGGGCACATCACCGCTATACAGCGGTTTTCCCATACCTGGACTCAGCTAAAGTAACCGTGGGGATTACAAACCCCGGGTCACCAATATACCAGGTTCAGTCATATACACCCAGTACGCTCTTCTCGGATCCACCATCCTCTCATTACTTCCCCGTCCCTTCTCAATCGGCTCTGCGTACTGTTGCTGAACTGGATCATACTCAAGGATATAGGACCACGGGAGGTCATCAGCCAGGAACGCCTCATCTGCGGTGAGAGATGAGATGGATGCATAACTGGCCAGATTCCATCCTTTCACCAGCTGCCGGGTAAGATTCCCTTCAGGATTATTCGTGGCTATTGGAAGATGCACGTCTATTGGTTCTGCAGCATAGATCATAACCCCGGTAAGGGGGTCAAGCCGTGAGTCTTTGGTAAGACGGCTCCAGGTTCCGGCCGGACCGTCCCACGAATAGAGAGAGTGTCCACCGGTATTCACTCCGGCGAATATTGCAGCGGTATCTTCACCAGGCTGGAGACTCACCGGGACTGATACGAGATTCCAGCCAGCATAGAGGGAGAGATTCCCATAATAGGGAGGAATAACCACCACATACTCCTCATTAACGGTATCATAACATTCAGACACGTCACAGGCATGGAGTCCGGGGCTATAGATACCAGCATTCTCATAACAATGGAATGGATTTTTTTCCTCACTCGTCTCCCCATCACCAAAATCAATTTTCACCTGATGGGGGTTTCCGGTTATTCCGTATGACGTGCAGACCGGGGCAATTCCTCGTCTTGGAAGCCCTGACAGGTCAAACCGAATCTCTTCAGGCTTCAGCACATGGATCTGCTGCGAAACTGTCCCATGACAGTCACCCTGCCCCCAGACTGACAGAGTTACATTGTATACCCCGGGTTCGGTGAACTCATGTTCCATCCGATCCCCGGTCCCGGTCACCCCATCTCCAAAGTCCCAGTACCGCTTCGTCTCAGGACCAGCTGTGGTATCAGTAAAGGCCACCGTGAGCGGAGCAGTGCCTGAGAGCGGGAATGCAGAAAGAGACGGGCGGGGAACAGCATACACCGTGATATAGTCCTCACGGCTCTTGTTCTCCTCCCGGTCAGGATATTCATTGATGAGACCGACAGTGTACCTCCCTGCAAACTGATAACAGTGGAATGGATTCTTTTCGTCACTTGTCTCACCATCACCAAAGTCCCAGATCCGACTTTTGGGTACCTCGGGAGACTGCTCTGAGAACTGGACACAGTGGGGGGCACACCCGGACAGGGGGGTTGCAGTAAAGTCAAGGGGATTTTTCGGATTCACCGTGACATTTGTCTTCACCGTCACGACACAGCCACAGATCCCAAGTACCGACAGGGAGACCGGATAGGTATCAGGCTGTTCATACCGGTGAACCGGGGCAACATCTTCTGAAGAGAGAAAGTCACCAAAGTTCCACAGATAGGTAAGCCCGTCTTTTGCATCGGTCGAGAATTTTACGGTCCCGTCATCATCACCCCGTTCAGTAAATATTTGGGGAGCAGCAACCGTAATGAATCCGGGCCTGGTCACATTATTACACAATCCGTTATAGCAATAGTTAAGAGAGACATCATATGACCCGTTAAATCCATAACAATGGGTTGCCCGCTCATCTCCGGCGGTGAGATTATCGCCAAAATTCCAGATCCATGATTCGGGTTTTCGTATCAGATCAAACGTTACACACAGGGGGGCAATGCCACTTCGGGGACTTGCATTAATATCAGGTGTTTCACGGGAGCGGGCTATGATATATTCAGGTCGATAGATATCATACTCTGACCCGTTGATCGAGTAGGTCAGGCTCACATCATAGACCCCGGGTTCAGTATAAAAATGGGCTGGCCGCTTCTCATATGAAACCGCCCCATCACCAAATTCCCACGAACAGGTATCTACCGGACTGGTTACATTGAATCGGGTTGAGAACGGGGCAATTCCATCCCGGCGATCAGCCACAATATCAACATCAGCACCCTCGGTCACCTCAATATAGTTGAACTTTGAGATCTTCTCACAGGCACTCCCCATACAATACGTCAGGGTCGGGGTGTATCCTCCAGGGTAGGCATACTGATGAACAGGGTTCATCTCTTTACTCTCTTCCCCATCATCAAACTGCCAGAGCACACTGGTTGGGGTACCGATGAGTTTGAACTGGACCAGAAGCGGCGCAGGGCCAACCGAAGGTTCGGCGGTATAATCAACAAAGGTCATGAGATCCTTCACCAGGATATAGTTCTCCTTCTTGACCTCACCCTTTATCTGACCAACATAGTACTTCAGACTCACCCAGTACGAACCCGGACGCAGATAGCAATGGACCGGATTTCGCACATTAGAGGTGGTTCCATCGCCAAAGTCCCATGCGTACTCACCCAGGGGTCCCTGAACATCAAATGAGACACAAAGCGGTGGGTATCCTTCAAGGGGACTTGCCAGGAAATCTACTGCCCACTCAGCGGTCACAGTACCGTTCTCATACTGGACCAGGACTGGCTGATCAGAGGTAGTATTATTTGCGCCAAGAACCAGAGGAAAGACCAGAATCAGGCATATCAGCGCTGCAACAGCAATACTATTATGAAAATTATGTCTCTCGGTCTTCCCAACTGATCTGATCATACGTGTCTGGTACATATCAGACAGGAATTTTGAAAAACGTAAGGGTCTTCTGTCGGGAAGAGACACCGATTATCAGAACCAACTGTCAAGGGTCTGCTGTGCACCCCCGCCAGAGATCTTATCAAGCATCGGAGAGATTCTCTCCTCTGAGAATCCATACTCACCGCAAAGGAATGCAATAATACCAGTACGATCCGGGGTACTCCATGCAGGAGCAAACTCATTTTCAACCAGGGGGCTCAGAAAGATTCTCCGAATCGGTTCAGGATCAAAATCAGGCAGTTTTGCAGCGATAACAGCCTCAAATTCTCCATTTTTTACCTTTTTCAGGGCTGTTTTCGCACCGACCCCCGCGGCACCGTCATTAAAATCGGTCCCTACCAGAATGGCGATATCAATCAGCTGCTCGCGGGTGATCCCAAGTCCTGCGAGAACCTCGCCAAGTCTCACCTGCTCAGGTTCAACCGTTATCATTCGCCCATGAAGACGTCGTTTTCCCGAGATGGTAAGATTTCTGACCAGGACCGGTGCGCCAAAGAGGAGCGTGTCATAGTCCTGGGAGACCGCATAGGTCACCGTGCCCTTCCTGACCAGGTGGGCTGCTTCTGCCTCCCCTTCAGATGGCGCATCGATGACCGGAACTCCGAGCAGTCTCAAGAGCTCCCGTGCTGAACTGAGGATTGCCTCATCAAGTTTTGACGAGGCCATTGCATGCCTGAATGCACCCTCCAGGTCACCCTCACGCTTTGCCTCTGCCCATTTCTCTTCGGCCTGGTCACGAACAGCCCTGCGTTCCCTGATGGTATTTGATTTCAGGGCAGATGGTGCCCCGTCAAACACCCAGACCGGTTTAATCCCCTGCTCAAGAAAGTTAGCTGTCCTGAAGAAGATCCCTGACAAATGCGAGGTCACTCGCCCCTGCTTATCCATCAGGGGAGTCCCGTCAGGCTGACGGATGATTGATAAGAACTGATAGAGTGCGTTAAACGCATCGATTGCAGCTATCCCCCGCAGTCCCTCGGAACTGACAGGATGTTTATAGGGAGCAATGATGTCGCGGAGTGCTACACCCATAATTGTCTCCTCACCGGTACACCCGCCGAATGAGCTCCCCGTTTATCTCTGCCATCTGTTCTGAGGTCTCGTCATATCTCCGTGCCAACATCGAGGCATGATCTCCGATATCGCGGTGGAGTTGTCTGACATGAACCATCCCCTTCTCTTCCAGTCTGCGCAGGGAAAAGAGCAGATACCAGAGGAGGAAAAGCGGAGGAAGGGTGATCAGGAGAAGCCCTGCAAAACCGGTGGGGGAGAGTTGGATACTCATACTGAGCAGAGCGGAACCACCAAAACCAGAGCTGATCAACAGAATTCCTGCAAGGATTGAACGACGGTCCATGGGATCAGAGACCCCACTGATACCGGTGGAAGAGCAACATATTGTTCATGGTAGCACTGTGTCCGATTATTGGAAGGGATAGATTTTGAATGTATCCAACCAGGCATACGGTTTCATGCAGATCTGAGGTGGGATAGTATGGTCAGGGTACTTCACAGAACCTTGCGGTATCGGTTCAGAAACTAAAGGGTCGTTTATGGTATGCCTGAAACCCGATAATTCAAGAAAATGTCATATCAACACCTTTATCGTATACCAAAAGAGAAGGAAATAATGAAACTCCTGCCTTTTCTCATTATGGTTTTACTCATAGCAGTCGTCCTAACTACCCAAATATCTACAGCAAAGAAAGGGCTTTTTTCAGGTCAGATACTAGATGTTCAACTCGAAGCTTTCGTAAGTGATGTTCCTGATACTCTTTCGTATATCAACGAAAAAGAAGAAGCCGTAAAGACGAATCCTCAGGATGCAGAAGCATGGGTGAGCATTGGGAAAACCCAACTCAAAGCAGAAAGATGGAGTGAATCAGAACTGACCTTTGAGAAGGCACTGAGAATAGATTCATCAAATACAGATGCATGGTACGGATATCTGCTCTCTATTGGAGAGCAGGGAGATAATGAAGCCTTACTTCAGAAGGCAGGGGAAGCAATTGAAAAAGTCCCAAATTTTTCGGATGGTTATTTCTATCGCGGGTATGCCTTAAGTGAACTTGAGAGGTACGAAGAAGCCATTGAAGCATACGAACAAGCACTGAAAATCGACCCGAAAAATGCCATTGCATTGAATAACAAGGGGAATGCTCTTTACCACCTTGGTAAGTATGAAGAAGCCATTGAAGCATATGACCAAGCACTCAAAATAGAACCGAAAAATGCCTATGCATGGTATAACAAGGGAACGGCCCTGCACGTCCTTGGAAAGTATGAAGAAGCCATTGAAGCATATGACCAAGCACTCGAAACAGACCCGGAAGATGCCACGGTATGGTATAACAAGGGGACTGCATTTGGGAACCTTGGGAAATATGAAGACGCTCTTATGGCATTTAACCAGGCATTAAAAATAGAACCGAAATATGCCAATGCATGGATTAACAAGGGAAATGCTTTAGATGAACTTGGAAGGTCTGAAGAAGCCATAGAAGCATATGACCAAGCTCTCAAGATAGACCCGAATGATGCCGATGCAATTGCAAACCGAAAAATTACGATGAGTAAACTCAACAAATAACCATTCATTCTTCCACATTTTTAAGTTGGCTTGGCCTACTTCCTACTTAATAGGACAGGGAGAGATTGTAGCAGATTATATTAAGTGATCATTATGCTTCAGCACTAGGAGACCTCTCCGGACATTGACTTAAAAGTTCAGGCTCTTGAGATATTCTCCTTTTTTTTCTCCAGTCACCCTCTTTCCTGTTCTTCATCTTTCGCCACACGAATTGCCTTCAGAAGAAAAGGGCTACCGTATCATTCAACTTGATTCAATACAGGTATTCAGGCAGGGCTGTATCCTGCATTTATAGTAAGCCAACTTATCATGTAAGGATTGAGTTATGGAGAATAAATTAAGTATACGCGGGCTGCTTGCACTGGTTGCAATGCCGGTGATGCTGATCGCAGTCGAGATCGGGGCGGTCATCCTGGCGGTCCCGATGATACAGTCCGGGTATGCAGTATTCGAGGATCCCTCATCATACGAGAACTCAGTATGGTTTATCGTGATGCTTCTCGGATTTACCGTATTCCTGCTCATACTCCTGAAATATCATCTGAAGCGGGTGCTCCAGCTGATCATCTGGGCTTCGCTCTTCCTCTCCTTCATCTATGTCTTCACCGGCCTGCTCTCCCTGACCGGTGCTGATATTGCGATCGTCACTGGAGGAGGCCTGCTCCTCTCCGCAGCAGCTACCATTCTGCTCGCCCGGTACCCTGAATGGTACATCGTTGATATCCTCGGAGTGCTTCTCTCTGCGGGTATTGCCTCAATATTCGGGATATCCCTCGAACCACTCCCGGTAATCCTGCTCCTGATATTGCTTGCAGTATATGATGCGATATCGGTGTACCGGACAAAACATATGCTCACCCTTGCCGAGGGTGTCATCGAGAACCGGATGCCAATCATGGTCATCGTCCCAAAACGTGCCGGATACTCCTTTATCCGGGACGGGATTGGCGGAAAAATTGATGGTAGCGAGACCTCTTCCGAAATGGCATTGGAAGAACAGGGAGCACCTGAAGAAAAGAAGGATCGGGCTGCGTATCTGATGGGCCTTGGAGACCTCATTATGCCCTCAATCCTGGTTGTTTCTGCGGCAGTATTTATGCCGGGAAGCGGCCTGTATGCATTCTCCATCCCAACCCTGACAACCATGGCAGGATCTCTTGTCGGGATGGCGTTGCTCTTACACTTAGTATCTTCCGGCAGGCCGCATGCCGGGCTCCCCCCACTTAATGGAGGGGCGATCATAGGTTTCCTGATCGGCTGGATCCTCATCGGTCTCTGAAAATCCCTGTCTACCCGGGTGATGAGCAGCCCCATACGCGGGCTTTTCTGCAAGCAGGAGATTCAGAACTTCATCAACTCCTTCTCCTGATGCGGTACACATCGACTGATACCCGTCAAGAGTTTTGACATCAGACTTGTTCACCACCACGATGACTGGAACTGTTACCAGACTCTTCACTTCTTCAAGAAGTTTCATCTGATCTTCAAGCGGGTATCCACAGTATGCACTGGGATCCAGAATGTACAGGATCACATCTCCAACATTGATGATAGCGGTTATCGCCTGCATCTCAATCGGATTGCGCTCTTCAGTCGGGCGGTCAAGGACACCGGGAGTATCAATCAGCTGAATCTTCTCGCGCTTCATGTATCGATGTCCGATGATCACCCCTTTGGTAGTGAACGGATAACTTGCAATCTCGGGCTCAGCCGAGGAGACACGCCTGATGAACGAGGACTTCCCGACATTCGGATACCCGGCAACAACCACCGTGAAGACGTCTTCGATCACCGGCAGTTTCCGCATGACATTGCGAACTTCATTCAGGTAGAGAAGCTGGTCATCGATCTGATGCACCACAGAAGCAAGGCGGGCTATCGCTTTTCGGCGGGCTGAAGTTGCATCATCTTCTTTTGCGTACCTGACATCCTTCATCAGGCCACCCCGGTGATCCTTTGACCAGCGTGCAGCCCACCCAACCGCGCCAAGTGCCTTCTTGAGTCGGTCAACACCCCAGACTACCTCAAAGAGATCCTGGTAGAACGGTGGGAGATTGACCATTTCAGGGAATCCCTGGAGAATAGAAACCAGTTTATCATGGACAGAGAGGTACGCCGCCTGCACAAACTCCTCACTTGCCCGCTTTTTATTCTTCTTCTCCCGCATCTTGGTTGCAGCCCGGCGCAGTGCCCGGTCCAGTACTTCATCAGCGGTCGGAACAGTTGGTATCTTCTCAAAATTCATAAAATCTATATATGTATTAGGGACTGGAGATATTCGTGTGAATTAGTTAGCAGTATGAGAGGATAATCCTTGACTTATAACGTCAACCTCATAACCCTTTCAGTGAAATGATATGATCGATCATTATGGATCTATCTCTTATCCAAAACGATATCCTCATCACCCTCATCAGTCTTTATGAGAAGAAGTCGATACCGATCAAAGGTGAGGAGATAGCTGATATCATTCTGCGAAATCCTGGAACAGTACGAAACCAGATGCAGGCACTCAAGGCAATCGGGCTGGTGGACGGAATCCCCGGGCCGAAAGGTGGTTATCATCCGACTGCTCTTGCATATAAAGAGTTGAATCTCAAGCGGGGCGGAGAGATGTACGAGGTGAAGATCTCCCGTGACGGAGAGATCGTCACCGGTGCCAAGGTTGCAGAGATCCTCTTCACAACCCTCTCCCATGCTGATATTTGTCATGCTCAGATCAAGATCCTCGGCAGTGTCAAACTCTTCAATATCGGGGATGTAATCACCATCGGTCCGACGCCGATGAACAAACTGATGATCAAGGGCGAAATTTTTGGGAAAGATGAGAACGAACCGGCACTCATCGTCTCTATCCTGGAGATGGTCTCTCTGCCAAAAAAGCCGATTAAGAACTATATGACCAGTCCTATCAAGATGCTCTCATCCCGATCCACGCTGATGGATGCGATCCACCTATTCAATAAGTACCGGATTCACGGAGCACCCGTGGTTGATGGAGGATTTTTGAAAGGGATCATCACGATGACCGACATCTTCGTGGCGATCGAGGAGAAGGTAAGTCTTGAAGCACCGGTGAGCGATGTGATGACTGAAGAAGTGATACAATCTGATGCCTCTGTCCAGCTCTATGAAGTGATCAGAAAGTTCAAGGAGAAACAGATCGGCAGGCTCGTCGTCGTGGAGGATGGAAAACCTATCGGCATCCTCACCCAGTCAGATATCTTCAGAGTAATTCCGTCTCATTAACGAGGATATCCTGATACTTTACCGGTGAGCGAAGTGAAGGTCACCTCGATCACCTCTACCTGCTGAACGGCTTTTTTGGAAAAACCGGTGACCTTCTTTCCGGTATACTTCTCTGCAAGGACGCTGAGCAATCGTTCCTTCTCATCAGGATCCTCCACAAACCGGGCGATTCCCCTCCCAGATACACTCCGGTAACACATTCCGTACTCACAAGGATTTGTATCTGTGACCATATCCACCCCGGTTTCTGCGGTGAATGCGATATCAGGATTGGTTCGAAGAATCCGAATCTTCTCTCCTTCCCGCGCAGAGTGGAGGATGGGTTTGTCCTCTGACCAGGCAAAATTCATCTGAACCAGATAGGGGGAACCAGCATCACAGAGTGCTATATGACCATATGATGCTCCGGTGAGGACTGAATCAATCCAGTCTGGATCCAGAATCTCCTTATCAGAACGTCTCATAAAAAAGGGGTTAATCTTTGTTCTTCTCGATAACGGCAACCAGGCCGGCGGCAATCGCTGCAATCTTACGGTCGCTCCGGAGGGGGGTTGCGAGCTGGGTCATCCGGGTCTCATCCTCCTGAATGTACCGCTTCAGGGTTTTTGAGATATGCTCCTCCTGGAGGAAATGCGTGTGCGTATTCCCGGCAATAAACTCATGATTGTGCATGACCGCGTGATGAAGCGGGAGCGTGGTCTTGACTCCGAGGATAACATACTCGTAGATAGCCCGCCTCATCCGGGCGATCGCAAGATCACGGTTCATACCCCAGGCACAGAGTTTGGCTATCATTGAGTCATAATGAGGAGGTATGGTGTACCCGGCATGAATCCCGGAGTCAAGCCTGATCCCAGGACCTCCTGGAGAGCGGTACTTGGTAATCTTTCCGGGATCAGCAGCAAAATTATTCAGGGGATCTTCGGCATTTATCCGGCATTCTATTGCATGACCGCGGATTGTGATATCTTCCTGGGCATACTCAATCGGATCCCCTGCAGCGACGATGATCTGCTGGCGAACCAGATCAATCCCGGTTATGAGCTCAGTGATGGTATGTTCTACCTGGAGACGGGTGTTCATCTCCATGAAGTAGAACTTCCCACTATCGTAGAGAAATTCCACTGTGCCGGCATTTACATAGTCCACTGCTTCTGCAACTTTGAGCGCAGATTTGGTCATCTGTTCCCGAAGATCAGGGGTCATCACCGGGCAGGGGGCCTCTTCTATCAGCTTCTGATGACGCCGCTGGATAGAGCACTCACGCTCAAACATATGAACCCGGTCCCCGTGCTCATCACAGAAGATCTGAACCTCAACATGCCGGGGTTTCTGAAGGTACTTTTCGATGAAGACCGTGCAGTCACCAAAAGCAGATCCCGCAATCCGCATCGCACCGGTGATAGCATTCTCAATCTCTGAGGGATCATTGACGATCTGCATCCCGATACCACCACCACCGGCACTTGCCTTGACGATCACCGGATATCCGATTTCATCAGCGACCTTGGCAGCAACAGCATGATCGTCAATACCCCCGTCAGTCCCTGGCAGCACTGGCACCCCGGCATCCTTCATCATCTGCTTTGATCGGATCTTTGACCCCATTGCAGCGATGGTCTTCTTCTTCGGCCCGATGAAGGTGATGCCCTCTTCTGCACAGAGGCCAGAGAATTCAGCATTTTCAGCGAGAAATCCATATCCGGGATGGATCGCTTCAGCACCTGCAGTTTTGGCTACTGATATGATCCGCTCCATGTTCAGATATGACTTGGAGGGGGGAGCTGGCCCTACTGAGAACGCTTCGTCTGCATAATGGACAAACAGCGAATTTTTATCTGCTTCTGAATAGATGGCAACCGTATCAATGCCCAATTCACGGCAGGCACGCATCACTCGTATTGCTATCTCTCCCCGGTTGGCAATGAGTACTTTGTCAAAATACTTCATTCGATCACCATGAGCACATCGCCGCTCAGGACCGTATCTCCGGAATCAACAAGTATTTCAGTGACCGTCCCATCACGGGGAGAAGTTATCGGGTTCTCCATCTTCATCGCTTCCAGGACAACCAGGGTATCTCCTGATTTGACCACACTTCCCCGGCCAACCTTAACCTCAAGAACCATCCCCTGCATATTGCTCTTCACGCCACCAGCGATCTGATTCTTCTGGGCTCTTGAGATCTTTGGCTTTTGAGAACCAGTCTCCTCCCCGATAGCAAGAATTCTGACGGTGAAGGTCTCACCATCCACCTCAACCTGCATGCTCTCGGGCATCTCAAACGAACTCTTTCTGCGGTTTACTTCAGGTATCTTCTCCGCCTGTCGTTCACCTTTCAGGAAGGAAGGGGCGATTGCAGGATACAGAATATATGTAAGGACATCCTCCTCTTTCTTCACAAGACCTGCATCCTCTGCCTCTTTCTTCATCTTCCCATAGGTAGATTCAAGAAGATCAGCAGGACGAACCGTGATCACTTCTTCATTTCCAATGATCAGGTTCCTGATATCATCAGGAATCGGCCCGGGAGGACATCCATAGAGGCCTTTTACATAATCCCTGACCTCATTAGTGACATTCTTATATCGCTCCCCACCGATCAGGACATTGAAGACCGCCTGTGAACCCACGATCTGAGAGGTAGGAGTAACCAGAGGTGGATACCCAAGATCACGCCTGACCCGGGGGACCTCTTTAAAAACCTCGTCCAACTTGTCAAGTGCATCCTGCTCCTGGAGCTGTGAGATCAGATTGGTTATCATCCCCCCGGGAAGCTGGTAGATAAGAACATCACTATCAACCCGTTCAGCAACCGGGGTGAACAATGCTTCATACCGGGTACGGATCCTCAGGCACTCATTCCTGACATCACGTAGGGTAAGAAGATCGATGCCAGTGTCACGAACCGTTCCCTGTACCGAGGCAACAATGCTCTCGGTTGGGGGCTGGCTGGTTCCAAGGGCAAACGGTGACATCGCTGTATCAAGGATATCCACCCCTGCTTCTATTGCAGCCTGATACGACATAGAAGCAATCCCACTCGTGGAATGGCTGTGGAGATCAACCATCACATCCATCTCATCTTTAATACCAGTGATGAGTGTGCGTGCCTCTTCGGGCATGATAAGCCCGGCCATATCCTTGATGCAGATCGAGTCACAGTCGTAGGCATACAGATCCCTGGCAAGGTCGATGAACCCTGCGGTGGAGTGGACCGGACTTGTGGTATATGAGAGGGTTGCCTGCAGGTGTGCCCCCGTATCTTTTACTGCACTCATTGACCGCTCCATATTTCTGATATCATTGAGCGCGTCAAAGACACGGAATATATCGACTCCGTTCTGGTGAGAAAGTCCGATAAAACGGTCTACCACCTCATCAGAGTAATGACGGTAACCTACAAGGTTCTGACCGCGAAGAAGCATCTGAATACGGGTATGACTGAGCTCCTCCTTCAGTGTGGTGAGACGCTCCCAGGGATCCTCGTTGAGAAACCTGATACAGCTGTCAAAAGTTGCTCCTCCCCATGCCTCAACCGAGAAGAAACCAACCTTATCTATCGCCCGTGCCAGGGGAATCATATCTTCAGTCTTCATCCTGGTTGCGATGAGGGACTGATGGGCATCCCTGAGTGTTGTATCGGTGATCTGAAGCTTTGTATTCCGGGAAGAACTCATAACGCCACCTCATGAACCGGTAGGTCCACGATTAAAACAGTAAATATTTAGCAGGAGACCATAAAAAAACCCCCGGTAACAGGGAGACCATAAAAATCAACATGCAAAAGACCCCGGCGATGATATCAGGGGAAGAGGTCTGAAACGAGGGGTACAAACTTCCTCCACCCCGGTACCCACGCAGGGCAAGAATACCAGCACGCTCGCGGGCAAGGCTGAGTTGCCTGATGAGCAGGGAGGTAACAACCGGAGCCAGTGATCGCAGCGAAAAACCCTGATCTTTCTGCTCAAGTGCGATCCTCGTCCGCCTGATTTCATCGGCCAGCACCTCAGCCGATGAGAGGCTGAGCTCTGCGATGAGTCCAAGATCAAATCCCAGCCTGCAGCCGAATAACCAGGAGAGAACATCAAGAAGTTCACCCGGATACCGCTCACTGTATGCCCAGGATGCAATAAGCAGTATTGAGGATATCCGGACAAAGTACGAAAGACCATCGCCTCCAGACAGGGTTGTAGCGAGTGCTGCTACCGTTGGAAGCATGAACACCAGAACAATTGATTTTAGATCTGGAAAAGCAGTCTTTCGGTTTGTACAGAGAGCCCACCACAAACAGGTCAGAATAGCACCGGTGAGCGAAATAAAAGAGGCTACCGATAGCAGGGTAGTTCCCGCAATTCTTATTCGTGGATCCTGCATACTGCTCGCTCAATATCCTCCTGTGAGATGCCATCAGGCACTACCCCCTGAGCAGCTAGGTACCGGATCAGGGGAGGAGCCTCATCCCATCCGATGAGCGCTTCAGGAAGCATTCCCCTATGGGAGAGATTCCCATGGTTCATCTCCCAGATCTGATCAATCCGGGGAAGGCAGGTGATATCATGACTGATGATGATCACAATTCGGTCAGTGTATCGGCTGATTAGATCTCGGGCCCATCTTCGTGCCTTCTGATCAAGTCCGGCAAACGGTTCATCGAGGATGATGAGATCATATGTTCTGGCCAGGATGCAGGAGAGATGCAGCTTTTTGAGCTCTCCTCTGGAGAGGGTGAGAATATCATCAGGTTCCCTGCCACAAAGTCCGGTCTGACCCAGAATAACTTTAGGATCATGCCCCCAGCTTGCTATCTCACTTCCCACCGATGCAGTGGTAAGATGGTACTCAGGGAACTGCATCGAAAGAAGAACACTTCTGATGGAGTCCCTGCTGACTCGCCCGGACTCAGGAGTTCTCACCCCGGAGATGAGTTCGGCAAGGGTTGATTTTCCACTCCCAACCCTTCCGGTCAGAAGATGGAGCCCGGGGACAAAGGTGCCTGATGCCACCACAGAAAAGTCTCCCCGCCTGGTTACCACCTGATCAAGAATCAACTGCATACACACTCCTCCAGAGTGCAGGCTGATCAAGGTACATCACATCATCAGCACCAGAACGATCAAATACCTCATCAGGGGTCCCTTCATGAGAGACCATCCCTGAAAGAACCACGATAACCCGATCAGCCAGGGCAATCCGATCTGGCCGGTGAGATGCATAGAGGAGACATGGAACCGTTCTTGAACGGATTATCCGGTCAATCGTGATCAGGGTATAATAATCTAGATGGGAATCTGTCTCATCAAGTATCAGCAGTTCAGGACTGGATACCAGGGCTGCACCAAGAGCAACAAGTACCTTCTCACCTCCTGACAATTCCCTGACAGAACGGGTGAGAAGATGGGAGATGCCCAGCTGTCCGGCAATATCTGCCACAGATTTGTCAATATCCTGGCATAATCCCCCTGAAAATCTGAGCGAAGAGGCGATCTCATCACTCACCCGGGTGAAGGTCATGTTCATGTCAGGGAATTCACATACCCAGCCGATAGTGCATTGCCGCGGCTCTCTCCCTGATATCAGAACAGAGCCGGCATCGGGGGTCTGAATCCCGGCAATGAGTTCGAGGAGTGTGGTCTTCCCTGAACCGTTCGGCCCGGTGATCGCAATAATACCAGGAGGAATGTCCAAAGAAGGAATATTAAGGCAGCCAGACCTGACAGAATTGAGGTGGATCATCAGTGGGACTGCCACCGGGGAAGGGTCTCCAGACGTGAGGAGATCAGATATACTGCTGCGGCCTTGACGATATCACCGGGTAGAAAGATGAGCATTCCCACCATAACTGCCTTTGATGGATCCATCCCGGTAGAGAGAATGAGCCACGTGAGACCAAAGGCATAGATTATCAGCGTTGCAATACCAATTCCGGCAATCCTGATCAGGGATCGTCTGCTCTCAAAGGCCAGACCCACCATAACTGCAGCAGGAATAAACCCGATTAGGTAACCACCGGTAGGTCCGAGGAGGACTCCAAGACCCGCAGTCATCTTGCTGAAGACCGGGAGACCAATAGCACCCAGAAGGAGATATAGAGTGAGGGGTATTGCAGCGTATCGTTTCATCACCACCCCGGTGAGAAGGATTGCAAGAGTCTGCAGGGTCATCGGGACAGGAACAAAAGGGATAGAGATCCATGAAAATACCGCGGTCATCGCGATAAAGAGCGCACTCTGGGTGATGATCTCAGCCCGTTTCAGATCGCCAAACATGGTTCAGATATGCACGCAGTCACCTGCGATGACCTTTTCTATCTTTCCATTATCCCTGCGGACAACCAGGGCGCCACTGGGATCGATATCAACAGCCTCTCCCTCAAAACTGGTCCTTAGGGTATTAATCCTGACACGCCGCCCAATGGTTGAAGAGAAGGTCTTCCACTCGCGGATAACTGCATCATACTCTCCCTGGGTTATCATATCATATCGTGTCTCGAACTCTTTCAAAATTGCTGCAAGCAGTGCAGCCCGATCGACCTCATGATTCACCTCATTACTGATCGAGGTGATCATATGGCGGATGGATTCGTTCAGGGTATCGACACTGATATTGGCATCAATCCCCATGCCAAGAAGACAGTATTTGACCTTCTCGCCTTCGGCACCCAGTTCGAGAAGGATACCAGCGACCTTCTTATCCCCGATAATGATATCATTGGGCCATTTGATCAGAGCACCAATATCAAACATCTTGCGAAGTACCCGGGCAACAGAGACCGAACCGGCTAGGGTTAACATGAAGAGGTGATCAATGGGAATATTGGGCTGTAGCACGATAGTAATCCAGATACCTCCGCTCGGTGATACCCAGGCACGCCCCATCCGCCCGACCCCGCCGGTCTGTTCCTCGGCGATGATAACCAGGCCATGCATATCCTCTATACCGCCCTGCTCGGCAATATCCTTGCCATACCAGATGGTCGACGGGATACTCTCGAAGTACCGCATCCGCCTCCCAATCACCTTGGTCTTCAGATGGCGGTATACCGCATGGGGCCTGAAATCCATCATGGTCTTGGTCAGCAGATATCCTTCATCATCATCAGATGCAACGATATCATACCCGATCATTCTGAGCTCGTTAATATGTTTCCAGACTGCAGACCGGGAGATGGAGAGTGCAGTTGTGATCTCACTGCTGGTTACCGGTTTATCAGTTTTTTCCAGGATTTCAAGCACTTTGAAGGCAGTTGAGTACATAGGTTCACCGATGTTCGTTTCTGGTTACCGTTTTGCGTTGATCTGTTCTGATGGGAGCGGACAGGGATCTTTTCCACAGACCTGTTTGAGTATCATCGTCTGGTGTTGCATCAGGGTGGCGAGATCAAAGATCCCGGTGATATCAACCAGCCCGACCGCCGCGAAGACTGCTCCCTCCCCGTCCCTGATAGGGGCGACGATCACCGGGACCCCTTTATAGGCCCCTCTATCGGGGGTAATTCGTCGAGGTTCATTCCCTGCGAGCACATCCTCAAGGATAGGGCCACTATATAAGCGGTCAACAACATGACCTTCCTCGATCCGAATGCCTGCATGATTCATGGAGCGGGCCGTAACCGGTAACCTGCCAACCAGTTCATGAATGGCAAGGCAGATCGGGATGAGATCGTCAGCAGTTGATTCTGCAGATATCGTATAGTGGTCCATCAGTATCCCTCATATTTCCCTCGCATCAAGCTACAATAAGGTTTCGCCTTCGATAACACAAAAGTCTGCAAGAAACCTCCGGGAGGGGTATTCATGCAGGGTCGTTACCAGGATCCTCCCCCTTCCATAGCTGTATGTGATGAGAATTGGCTCACCGTTGACCCTCAAATGTACAACGGCCCCACGGTTCGTACCAGTCTGCAGACCAGACTCATCGTCAGTATCGTGATCTCTTTGGCCCTTAACCAGGAGATCTATCTGAAGAGTGCCATCAATTGTCACCGTGCCAGGGCATTCCTCTGCAATACAGCCGGGATAATGAGAAGTATCTCCTTCAGCGATGCCCGTGTCAAACCCATATCGATATCGGACCGGGATCGAAAGCCAGTCATAGGCATCCCCACGGTCAATACCTGCCCCAAACACAAGAACGGTCCCCCCGCCGTTGATAAACCTTCGCAACCGATCTCCACAGGCACGGAGAGCAGGCAGCACCGAAGAGTATGCAGGGTTGGCAAACCCCCCTGGTATTATCACCCCCATGTACTCTCGTCTGAAGAAGGGGGCGGCAAGGAGATGAGGAGTCACCTGTTCGACATTGTACCCGCAGTCCTCAACAAGCCTCATCAGCAGAGCAGGTGAATCCCAGATTATCCCGACTCTGCCTGCCATCTCGGTTACCCTTTGATAACCCCAATCGGATCAAATCGTACAACGAGCCTGGATATCCCTAGCCTGTCCACCACTGATACAACCTCACAACTTGGTTTGTATGCATCAGGGGCCTCTTCAGCGATGGCTCCGTCATGAGGGGCTCGTACCAGAATCCCTGACCGCCCCAGATCCTCGCGCACCTTCCCACCTGCAATATTCTTCTTTGCCTGAGAACGCGAGAGCACCCTGCCCGCACCATGACAGGTGGATCCAAAAGTCCGCGACATTGCCTCCAGGGTTCCTTTCAAAAGATAAGAAGAGGTCCCCATACTTCCCGGTATGATAACCGGCTGGCCGGTGGACGCATAGTCTGAAGGGAGATCAGGACACCCGGGTCCGAACGCCCGGGTAGCGCCTTTACGATGTACACACACCTTTGTCTGTCTGCCATCAACATCGTGCTCTTCTATCTTGGCCACATTGTGCGCGACATCATATACGAGCCGGGTATCATCATACCCGATACCACACATACTGACAAGGACCGTTCTTATCTGATGGGTGATCATCTGCCGGTTCGCCCATGCATAATTGGCAGCTGCTGCCATACCGGCATAGTACGCCTTCCCTTCAGGTGAGGTGAGTGGAGCACAGGCCAGTTGACGATCAGGGAGATCAATCTTATATCGTTCAACAGCCCGCTCAAGAATCTGGAGATGGTCGGTACAGACCTGATGACCAAGACCCCGGGATCCACAATGGACCATAATGCAGACCTGCCCTTCCTCTACGCCATAGACCTTTGCTGCATCCGAATCATAGATCTCTGATGCAATCTGGATCTCCAGAAAATGGTTCCCGGCACCGAGCGTACCACTTTGAGGGACGCCTCTGGACCGTGCCTTTTGGGATACATGAGCCGGGTCAGCACCGGTCATGGCTCCACCCTCTTCGCAGTGTGTAACATCGTCAGCCCCACCATAGCCCTCATCAACAGCCCAGGCAGCCCCATCAGTCATCATCGCTTCAAGTTGCTTATTTGTGAGGCGAAGTGAAGAGCGGGCACCGACACCGACCGGAACCGCATCATAGAGTTTATCCAGAATTTCTTTCTTCTTCAGGAGATCATCGGCAGACAACGGAGTAGTAAGCAGCCTGACCCCACAGTTGATATCAAACCCAACCCCTCCCGGAGAGATTACCCCAGTCTGATAATCAAATGCTGCAACACCTCCAATTGGAAAACCGTACCCCCAGTGGATATCAGGCATAGCAAGGGAGTGTCTGATGATCCCGGGCATTGTTGCTACATTGGCTAGTTGTTTGACTGCTCCATCCTCGAGAGTCCCGGTGAGAGCATCAGAGAGAAAGAACCTGCCTGGCACTCTCATCCCATCAACAAACCCGATAGGTACCTCCCACTCAAGGTCCCCACACCGTTTTATTCCATCAATCATAGGAAGGATCACACATCAAATAATATATCAAGTACATACTCATCGTCCTGCCTGCAGATCTTAAGGCCAAAGAAAGAGATACCTTTGACTTCAGTCCCGCCTCCATGCCTTCCCGCATCAAAGGGTTCACCAGCTAGCACCGCTGAAAGGTTTGGACCATCAATACTGACCGAAATATCTGAAAAAACAACATTCTCGATCTCAGTCAGACAAAGCAGTTCGGAGAGAAATGCCTGAAGGAGTTGTTCAGGATCCGAACCATCTACCCTGAAGGTATGAGTAATATCCGGACGCGCCACTCCCCGGTACATCGTGGCCATCAGAGCCCGGCCACATTCAGCAAAAAGTTCGGGCAGGTCAGGGGCAGAGACATGCATCAGAATGTCGGCAGTGTGCTCGCGCTCCTGAAACGTCATCAGACAGTGTCTTCTACGACCGGGTTCATATGGTCAAGGTGGTACGGTACCAGCCCCATGTGAATATGATCAACGTAGCGGGCCTGGTACATTGAGATATAGATGAGATGATTACCCGCACGGAGCGCGTAATCTGAAGACTTCGCAGGTTTGTATGAAACCGGAAGCAGAACCGGACCACCACAGGATGTTGAGATACGGAAGTTTGTCTGCCGTTCATTGATGTACGCAACGACCGCATCGTCGATACATATCGAATGGGACCCGGCATCCTCTGGTGCCCTGGAATAGAGATCAGACATCGTTCTCACAATTCTAACCGGAAACAAAAAAATACTTCTGATAAGAGGGAAAATAAGACTCCCTCTTCAGACCGGAAGGACTCGCCTGACTGCAGGTATATGTTTCTCGCGAAGGCGGTACAGTCTGCACTTGAGTTGATCATCACGGGTTCCGGATAGTATCCCGATTCTTGAAGAGATAATACCCACCATCCCTGCAACCGAGTGGTAACTGGTTGAGAAAGAGGCAGATACATGCTCATAGATCTCCATTATGGTCAGATCCGACCGGATGAGAAGAACCCTGATAATTGCATGCCGTATCCCTTCGGTATCATGTTCCAGCCAGGATCGCAGGCGCTCCTCTACAATGTCATGGCGCTTATCCTGATCTGTCATATCCGAAGTTTTTGATACCATCTGCTAAATGGTTTCTTCTGAGGTTTGTGAGTGTAACACCGGACTCGATCCGCGCAGTACCCTGATGGTTTAATCTTGATACGATACATACCCACTAAGGTATGGGTTTTTTCAGGTACGATATCAGCTCCATCTCACCAGCGAAACTCTGCATTATCCCGATGATAGTGCTGATTATATCGCTGGCATCGTTGGGGATGACCTATATTTCAACAGGACTCCCTATTCAGCCAGGAATTGATTTTCAGGGTGGAATAAGTGTGAGTATCATCACAGGAGAGACAACAGAACAGCTTAAGGCCGCTTTTACTGACTACCCGCTCATCAGCGTGGATGAGGGGATAAATCAGGGAAGATATATCAAATTCGGCCCTATGGACGATAATAAAGTTCTGACCCTGACAAAATATATCGAGTCAAAGTATCAGGACGCCAAGATAGATCATATCGGATCCTCGTTTGGAAAGACGCTCCAGGATCAGGCAGTGTACGCTTTGATCATGTCGTTTATCGGCATGGCAATCGTCGTCTTTTTGATCTTCAGAACATTTGTTCCCTCTGCAGCGGTGGTCATATCGGCATTTGCTGACATGGTCATGTCGGCAGGAGCGATGAACCTCCTTGGAATTCAGCTCTCACTCGGGACGACTGCTGCCCTTCTGATGCTCATCGGGTACTCGGTAGACAGCGATATTCTCCTCACCTCACGGGTCCTGAAACGAAAAGGGAAGTTTGACGAGAAGATCGAGGGTGCCTTCAGAACCGGAATAATCATGACCTCCACAACCTTCGGAGCTATCTTTGCGATGTGGGTTGTTTCTGGCATCGGAGGAATCCAAATCATCTGGGAAATCTCTACCGTGCTTCTGATCGGCCTGGTCTTTGATGTGATGAACACCTGGCTGACCAATGCCGGAATCCTGAAGTGGTACGTAACCGAGGGAAGAGGCAGACTTTCAACAAGCCAGCGGGGAGGAGCGTAAATGGATAAGGCAACCCTTATTGATATGGTCAAGGATTACCGGGTCGCAATCTATATCGTCCTGATACTAGCATCCATCATCATCATCTACCCTCATCCGGGTCCGTCTGGACTGGAGACCAATCTTCAGTTTGGTCTTGATCTCTCAGGAGGATCCTGGATTCAGCTCGAGTTTGAATCGGTCGTCGCAACCTTCAAGAGCGATATGCCGGTTGACCAGTTTGTTACTGAACTGCGCAAAAAGTTCGACTGTGAAGTAGAACTGGTAGAACAGGACAAGATTGAGATACGCAAAGGGGTATCAGAGCAGGATCTGAAGGCCGCATTCACTGAACTGAAGAGCGAGCTTGTCTCATATAACCAGGGAGTTACCAAGGATACTGCAGATGATATAAAGCGTATCCTTGAGAACAAGATCAACAGTCTTGGAACCCGTGACGCCAAGACCTATGTCATCACTGGTCTGAACGGTATCAGCCGGTATGTACGGTTAGAGATGGCAGGGGTCTCTATGAGCGAAGCTCAGGAGATCGTTGGTAAGCAAGGAAAGTTTGAAATCCGGATCGCAACGACCGGAAACGAGACAGAGCATGTCGTCTTTGGTGACACCATCGAGACGGTTGCAAACCCGGCACAAAACCCACCAAACAGCAACAACTGGGGGGTATCGTTTGCACTCACGGCTGATGGAGCCGAACAGTTCCGTCAGGCTGCAATCAAGTATGGAGCAGTGCAGGAGCCGGCAAAACATGAACTGGCAATGATTCTGGATGGAAAGAGAGTATATAGCGCACCACTCTCAGCCGACCTTGCAGGTACCCTCCAGTCACGGGCCAGCCCCAACCTAATCGCGTCAACCGGATCAGGAGAAAAAGGTCGTGATGATGCTCGAATGCTCGAGATTCACCTGCGCAATGGTGCCCTTCCAGTAGAGGTAAAGATCGCTGGATCCGGATCAGTCTCTCCTGAACTTGGTGATCAATTCAAGATGTGGTGTGTGATCGCGGGCATCTTCGCCCTGATTGCAGTGGGTATTGCCGTCTTTGTAAGGTACCACGAAGCAGCAATTGTGCTTCCCATGGTCATGATCAACGCATCTGAGATCATCATCCTGCTCGCTATCACCTCATTCTTCCTCCAGCTTGATCTGGCGACGATAGCAGGTCTGATAGCAGTTCTCGGTACCGGGATTGATCAACTCGTAATCATTACTGATGAGATCCTCCATGAAGGGAAGGTGCCATCACCCAACCTGTATCTCAAGCGACTCAAGCGTGCATTGGGGATTATCATCGCATCTGCTGCGACTGTTCTGATTGCAATGCTCCCGCTTGCTCTCATGGATCTCTCTACGCTGCGTGGCTTTGCAATCATCACCATTCTCGGTGTTTTGGCAGGAGTGCTCGTGACCCGGCCCGCTTATGGGCGGATCATCATGTCCATCCTTTCCAAATAACCGATACCATACTTTTATCTGTTTTTTTAACGCATTTTCTGATTAGGTAATCATCATGGGAAAACCGGTACTTATGGACTTTTTTGCCGAGTGGTGCGGGCCATGTAAACTTATGGGCCCAATTCTTGAAGAACTTAAGAAAATGATGGGAGACACCGTTGAGATCAAAAAACTCAATGTTGATGATCATATGGCCGAGGCTCAAAAATACCATATATCAGTGGTTCCGACGATAATCATCGAGAAAGATGGGGTAGTGGTACAAAAGTTCCAGGGGGTAACCCAAGCTGATACCCTCGCATCAGTTCTCAGACCCCTGGTGGAATAACGTGAAAGTCGGGATCATCGGCGGAACCGGGAAGATAGGCGAGGGCATAGCAATGCGCCTCTCCTGTATCTTTGATGTACTGGTAGGTTCTCGGGATGAGCAGAAAGCCCAGCTCACCTGTGAGAACTGCCTGAAGACTGCAGAAATGCATAGCATGCCATGCTCTGTTGAATGGGTGTCTAATCAGGATGCGGTGATAAGAGCTGATGTTATCATACTTGCAATCCCGTACAAACATCTTGATCAGACGATCCAAAGCCTGACCGGATTTGAGGGAAAAATTGTCATTAGTCCGGTTAATCCAATGGAGCGGCGTGAGTACTTCGAGTTTACCCCCCCAACAGAAGGGTCTGCAGCACTTCATCTGAAGACAATTCTACCAGACTCTGCACGGATTTGTACTGCGTTTAATAATATTTCAGGGAACCGGTGGCGGGCAATCGACGAGGAACTGGATTATTCGGTCGCAGTCTGTGGAGATGACCAGGAGGCTAAAGAGATCGTGATAGATCTGGTGGATCGGATATCCCTTCTCAAAGCCTACGACGCCGGGCCGCTCTCTATCTCCCCAATCATCGAAGGATTAACCCCGCTGCTGAACAACATAGCACGGTTTAACCACATGAAAGATGTCGGAGTTAGGTTTATCTAAAGCGTGAAAAACATGGGAGTGGAGGGGGAATTTGCACGAATCGGCAGACGCCTGTTTGCCGAACATCTGGTGGGTGGAAATTTTGGAAATATGAGTCTGCGCTCTGATGACCATGGGTTTTTTATTACGCAGACCGGATCATTTCTCGATGATCCAGGTGAGGCAATCTTCGTCCCCCGGGAGGGTGAGGCGCCTACCGGGGCGTCCAGCGAGTGGCGCGTTCACCGGAGCATATATGCAAAAACCCATCACCTGGCGATTGTTCATGCCCATCCTCCCCATGCAGTCGCTGCATCTCTGATGCTTGACGAGATCATTCCTCAAGACAGCGAAGGGAAGATGTTCTGCCCGGTCATCCCAATCGCAGAGGGAGAACCGGGCACCCAGAATCTGGCTGATAGTGTTGCACACTGTCTTGTTAGTTCACCACTCTGTATTGCACGGGGTCATGGGACATTTGCAGGAGGTAAAACCCTGCAGGAAGGGTACCTGATGACTTCTCTTGCCGAGCATGCCTGCAGGGTCATCGCCCTGACAAAGCAATATCACGCATGAGGCTGATATGAGGCTCGATGAAAAGATCAGAAGATTAAGTCCTCAGTCTTTGGAGAAAGTGGAGGCATTTGCTGACTTTCTTCTCTTTCAGGAGTCATCAGACTCTGCACATGAGAGCGCCAGACATGACCAGGGACCACAGCCGGCTGAGATGCCCCCTGAACCAGAACCCAGAAGCCGCGATAAACCTGTGGTCAGGATGAAGACTGATTCATCAGGGATCATACTTGCAGAAGAACGGATAGATCCTGCAGACTCACCTGAAGCCATAGATTTTGCTGACATCAACACCCGGTTTGCAAAGCCCGATAAAAAAGAAGGCCACTTGGATTCAAACAGACAAAGAAGAACGCTTGACTGGTTGTAAGAAACAATTTTTTGGTAGATTATACTACCCGTGAGGTTGTCGAGAGTTCAATCCCTTTTTCAGTGACAAGGAATGGAAGAACCCGCCCTGGTGGCTGCATCCCGGTAATCTTTTTTACTTCTAACGCGCGAAGGAGTTCATTACCATGAACCTCCTCATGGAGCTCAATAACAACATCACAGATTCTGAGGAGCAGAATTTCATCATACCGATCATGAAGACCTTTATAGAGAAGATAAAATGCGTGATCTTTTGAGGTATGAATCACAGTCCGACAGGAGATAACACCGTTCAGGACCGATTCAATACCATACTTCACGATAAGAGTAGAGAGTGAATCAATGACAAACCCAACCCCCCCAAAGTCATTGAAAATCGTTTCAGGAGACAGGGCCTTCCCTTCAGTCATGCCCCTCTCAACAAATCCGTCAATCATGAAGTATCTTCGGGATTCTGATGAAATTCCCCAGAACTGCCTGGCAAACCGATCAATACCTGATGTTGCAGACCCGATCACGAGGACTGATGTCCCCGGGGCAAACCCCCCATCAAGCGCAAGGTCAAGACCACCAATTCCACTGGAACTTTTCCCTTTGTAAGCTTTTATTGTTGGTTTTATGTCACCATTATGTTCAGTCATGATATCAGAACGGTGATCCAAAGCAGTGAAAGTACGGTATTATTATATTACCCCCTTTGTAATTAGATATTACATCAGTCCGGCTGGGGGTTCTCCGGGTACGATACATCTCTGACAGGTAACATGCCCCCGCCCATAAGGAGAGATTACTCTGAAATTTGGGTTTGGATTATCAAAAAAGAAGCCTGATGGCGATCAGGCAGAGGGTACGCAAGGTTCAGCCGGGCAAGGGGAGGCACCGCCGCGAGTTAAAGCTCTGCCAAACCTGAAGAGGAAAACTGACGCAGCAAAAAACACATCAGAACAGGAAAAACCCAAGGTTGAAGAGCAGCCGGCAGCGAAACCTGCAAAACGCCCTCTCACAAAACTTCCCGGAAAAAAAAGCGCAGCTGATCCGGGCGGGGCATCAAGTGTACCATTAATACCTGAAGAAGAGGGAAAAGGAGGAAAGAAGGGGGGATTTCTCAAGAGTCTTATCAGTATAAAACCGAGGAAAAAGCGCGAGGAGTATGATCCAACCATACACGGGCCGATGGTTGAGCTCGTTTACACTCCCCCGGCCGGGGTGGAAGAGATTGAGATCTACCCGGTCAATCCCCCGTATGCCTATATCAGAATCACGTACAACTACGCAAACCATGAGTACCTGTATGAGATAGTCGAGCCGCTCTATAGCGATGCAGAAAAGAGCCTCCTCCTTGAACTCAAGAAAGGTATCTTTGAGCGGGTGAACGTCAATACCAAACATATTTCGCGTGAGCACGCGGCTGAACTTCTCGAGGAGATGATGAATGAGGTCTTTGCAGATTATGCCATTAACCTCGACCCCCGCACCTATGCAAAGATCTACTACCAGTTAAACAAGGATTTCCTTGGGAACGGGATGGTTGATCCTATCATGCATGACCCGTTCATTGAAGATATCTCCTGTGACGGGGTGGGGCGATTCCTCTTCGCCTATCATTCAAAGTACGAGTCAATGGAGACGAGTCTGAAGTATGATGATGCTGCAGATCTTGACTCATTTGTTACAAAACTCGCACAGCGGGCAGGAAAGCACATTTCAGTAGCAGAACCGATGCTGGATGCAACCATGGCGGACGGATCGCGTATCCAGATGACGCTGGGTACCGAGGTGACAGCACATGGGTCCACCTTCACTATTCGTAAGTTCAAAGACGAACCGATCACCCCTACCGACCTTATCGAATGGGGTACGTTTACCCCGCTCTCAATCGCCTTCCTATGGCTCGCAGTCGAGAACGGTAAGTCCTGCATTTTTGCCGGAGGGACGGCATCAGGGAAGACGACCTCACTGAATGCGATCTCACTCTTCATCCCTCCGCTTGCCAAGATCATCACCCTTGAAGATACCCGTGAACTGAAGCTCCCCCATGCGAACTGGATCCCAAGTGTTACCAGGGAATCATTTGATATCGCTGGAAAAGGGGAGATAGATATGTATGAGCTGCTCAAAGCAGCACTCAGACAGCGCCCTGAATATCTGATTGTGGGTGAAGTGAGAGGGAAAGAAGCGCTCACCCTGTTTCAGGCGATGAGCACTGGCCACGTGACCTATTCAACTATGCACGCCGACTCGGTCGCCAGTGCAGTGCACCGACTTGAGAATCCTCCCATCTCGGTCCCAAGAAACATGCTCTCTGCACTCAATATCGTCTGTGTGCAGGTGCAGGCCCGCGTCGGTGGACAACGGATCAGGAGAAACAAGCAGATTATCGAGATTCTCGATATTGACCCCAGAACAAACGAATTAATCACCAACGAGGTCTTTCGCTGGCGACAGGCGACTGATGAGATAACCTACTCAGGAAAATCCTACATTCTTGAGGAGATTATGGAGGCACACGGGTGGGATGAAGAGAGAATCCGCCGTGATCTTCTGCAAAGGCAGGAAGTCCTCGAATACATGAGACAACGCAATATCAGGGATTACCGTAAGGTAAGCAACATTGTGGTCTCCTATTTCCGTGACTCAGATACCCTGATGAAACAGATCCAGGCAGGTGCTGATGAACTCGTATGAGCGATTCTGTTTCAACCTGCTCGGTGACAGGATGGTTGCCAAGCGAGAGAAACACTATGATCTCATCGCTAACCTCAAGTCAGCCAGACTGGGTATCACCTTTGAAGCATACCTGGCAACCGCAACGATGAGCGCAGCCATTGCAGGCATTCTGGGATCTTTATTGGTTGCTCTGCTGGTATACCTGCTCAATATTCCGGCATTGATCACCTATAAAGGTAACATTCCACCAGATATCGCAGCAGGTATTAACCAGTACGCGGGATACTCTCTCATCGTCGGGACACTGGTAGCCGGCATAGTATCGTGTGTGGTCTTTTCAGGACTCACCTATCTTGTCTTCCTCCTCTATCCATCGATCGTTGCCGGAGGCCGGCGCAGGGATATCGAATCAAGTCTTCCTTACGCTATCAACTACCTTGCCGCGATGTCAACCGCCGGAATTCCACCAGCAGAGGTATTTCGTCAACTCGGTGACTCCAATATTTATGGGGAGTCATCAGTTGAAGCCCGTTATATCACCCTTGAGGTTGAAGTCTTTGGCAGGGATCTCATTGAAGCACTAAAAAACGTAGCAACAGTCTGCCCAAGCCCGCGAATGCGTGAATTTCTCCAGGGGTGTATCGGAAGTGTCTCTTCAGGCTCAAACATCTCTGACTTTTTCAAAACAAAGGCTGAGCAGTACACCTATGAGAACCGTCAGACTCAAAAACAGTTTCTGGAGCTTCTTGCCCTGATATCAGAGAGTTATGTGACCGCACTGGTGGCAGGGACCCTCTTTATGATCCTCATCCAGTCGGTTATGTCGATCCTTCAGGGAGAAGCAAATCCTATGTTTCTGTATATCATCATCTACATGATCATCCCATTTGGAAGTATCATGTTCGTGGTGATGATCTCATCAATGACCCCGGAGTGGTGAGCAGTGGGTTTCTTTAAGAAAAAACAAGTCGAAGGGCCTGAAAAGACTCCAGAGGAGATAATAGCTGAGGGGATCTTACAAAAGATCGAACTACGAAGGGTGTACTCTGAAGGCCCATACCGGATAATCCGCCATCCGCTGAGGACACTCACCGAGACACCGATCAATATTCTCTTTGCATCAGCACCAGTTGGCCTTATCATACTGATTGCAGGTTTTATTTACACCGTTCAACAAAACGGCCTTCAATCACTCCTGAAGAGTTCATTCATTGATGACGTAATAGTCGTGGCCATGATAATCACCCTGACCCCTCTCATCATCCTTGATTTTCTTGAAGCGAGACGGATTCGGAGCATCGAACTTGCTCTCCCGAACTTCTTCAGAGATCTTGCAGGAATGCATGAGAGTGGGATGACCCTCCAGGGAGCGGTCCATCTGGTCTCGCAGAGTGAGTATGGAGCTCTGACCCCCTATATTCGCCAGATGGATCAACGTATCTCATGGAACTTTGCATTTATTGATTCAATTCGTTCTCTTGGACACGACATCCCGATTCCCCTTGTGATTCGGAGTGTGGACCTGATTGCACGGGCAAGTGAGGCAGGAGGAGATATCGTAGAGGTTCTCAGGGCTGCTGCAATGGACTCGTTTGAGTTTGTTACTCAGAAGACCGACCGACGCAATAATATGTTCATCTATGTAGTCATCATTCTTGCGTCATTTGCAGTCTTCCTCTTTGTTATGCTGATTCTGGTCTCTTCTTTCCTGAAGACCATGGCTGACCTTGGCACCAGTGGGGCAGCAAATGCCCCGGGTTTTAACCTGGGGGGATTTGATCTTGCCCTTTATATCAGGATATTCTCACATGGAGCCATGTTTCAGGGGTTCTTCTCCGGGCTTGTAGCAGGAGTGATGGGGGAGGGGAATGTGATATCAGGGCTTAAGTACTCAGTTGCAATGCTTCTCATTGCATGGATCGTCTTCAGGTTAGCAGTTTAACCAGCCTAAAGATCTGCAAGCACAAAGATAATGGAGAATTCGGAGAATTGAGGAGGTACCCTATTCTGCTGAATTTTTAACTACTACCGGTCTGAATGCCCCTTCCGGAACAGTTATGACGAATTGAACGCCAATACCAAAGGTTCCCTTTTCAGTAACCACGATTCCGGTAAGACCAAGGACTTCACGGATAAAGAACAGACCCCATCCGGTTCCGGTACCAATCCCTCGTTCAAACACTTTTGATTTCATGGTATCCGGTATTCCTCCGCCATCATCCTCGTACAGAATCAAGAGCGAATTATCATTGCTGGTAATGGATACAGAGATGTAAAAGACATCTTTCCCATGCCGCATCGTATTGTCGATCAGGTTGTAAAAGACCTTCTGCAGGAGCTGGTCTGCGTAAATTTCATAATTATCTCCTGTTACTGTGAACGTCAGCCCTTTCTTGCGGGTCATGGCATAGGCAAGGGTCCAGATCGTTCGAAGATCCTGCCAGCGTGGTTGCTCAAGGCCAGCTTTCTGATACTCTTTGGAGAACTCGATATGCTTATTTATCTTCTCTGCTGCGTCTTCAGCACCTGATATCAGCTGCTCCAGAGATGGCTCTGCATTCTTGCGTTTTATCAGTCCGAGCATACCCCGTATAGTCGTCAGCTGGTTCACAATATCGTGCCTGGTCATACTCCCAAGCAATGAGAGTTTCTTGTTGGAGAGGAGAAGCTCCCGCTCGGTGCTCCTGAAGGGGGTCAGATCAGTCACCACACACACAAAACCCATCCTGCCGGTTTCGAGAGGATAAGGAGCAGAGGATACAGTGACCCAGATCTCTCGGCCACCAGCGGTCCGGGTGTGATACTCCTGTTTTCCAAAGGAGTCACCAAACAAAAACCCACTCCGATCCCTAGTTTGAATCTCCGGATCAGAACGTTCACCTTCAGAAACGGTTGATTCATCCTCCTGTTCATCAACCAGAAGAGAACCTATCCGGGTACCAGTCAGGGCATGAGAAGTACTCTCAAATATGGTCCCCATCATCGGATTGGCAAACCAGATCAGGCCATCAGGACCAACAAGGCATATCCCTTCCTGCACCAGTTCGATAAGTCGTGAAACACGCTGCTCTGAGGTGAGTCGTTCCTGCTGCGCTACTTCGAGTGACGAGAGCATGGTATTGATAGATGTGGCAAGTTCCCCGATCTCATCACTCCGCTGCATTGTTAGCCGACCTGACAGAGATCCTGATACACCAATCGTCAGAAGATCCCGGTTCAAACTCCGTATCGGGGAGATGATTACCAGATAGAGGGCTATGACAGAAATGACCATAAAGAGAACGGTGAACACTAAGAGTAAGAAGACAAGGAAGAACCCGGACTGAAGACCATTCTGCCAGAGATCATGGGTTTTATTAAGCTCGATGACTAAAAGGGGTTTTCCAGAGATATCAGGGATGGTACAGGAATCTGACGAGGCCGTGGGTTCCCTTAACCCCTGTGCCGGTGAGATCGTGATATCCTGGACCAGACTCTCTGATATCGCAGCTATCTTTGTTGAATCAAGTTCATCGATGACGACAATTGATCCACGGGCAGGCCCCTGGAGTCGTGTCGATAGGATTGGGTAACTTGCAGCAATCAGAGGTGACGGGTTCCCTGATATCAAGCCCGCCTGTCCGCCTGGATGAGGTGTGGAAAGACCGGCGGTATGGACAGAGTCAACCAGATCACTCAGAGCTGAACCCGGGTTGTCCTGAGTTGCCAGAAGATAAGATCCTGCAATAAGGATCCCGTTTTGATCAAAGATGAGAAATGCAGTCAGATTGAACCCGGATAGAAGTGTCGGATTCAGGTTTGATGTTAGATAATCCGTGCTCCGATCCTGCAGAAAGGAGTATGTGTCATCCCATGCAGCATAATCACGGGCGATCTGATGCAACCGGTAACACTCACTCCCAAACGCATTCTCAGCCCGCTTGAGATCTTCCTGAGTGGAGGCCTCCTCAAGAGTAGAGAACCGATCCATAACTGTAACCTGAAAGGTGATCAGGAGAACAGCAGTTACAATAAGAAGAGAGATGCCAAAGATCAAAAGTGTCTGTGCATAGAGTCTCATGACAGGTCAGGATAGTACTACGCGTGATCCCAGGTTCAGGCAAGATCAACAATATGAGATGAGTCAGGTTTTTCAACGGTAAAATTAAAACTATGGAGATTCCCTTTTTCGGTCAGAATGACTCCGGTATAGGTACCATACAGGAGTTGAAAGGTTATCTGACCCAGCGGTGATGAGATATCATTACCAACAATCTTGCCCCCGCTTTTGATGGTGATACGCAGGCCGACAACCGGTTGTCCTTTCCTGATAAGCTCAAGAGTAATATTACCTACTCCTTTCTTAACCGAGACAATCTCAGGGATATCGTACGAAGAGGGTGCCCGGATATGACTCTTGTCATAGATGCGACATCCGGTAACAAATCGCAATGCGGTCTCTGACTCTGTCGGATAGAAAGTAAAATGCTGACTGTCTTTCAGGAAGAGGACACTCTTATCACCGTAGAGCACCCCCGACCTATCAATATAGATGCTCCCTTCAGGCTCGCCATTCACAAAGATCAGGAAAGCACGATGCCCATCAGACCCGGTGGCTGCAGATATCCCACTCATCTTATCTGCTTTTATTTTTTTTACCATTTCAGGAAGGAGCCAGCTTCCTGCAGGACGCGTATTCTCAATGATGAAGTTCAGGGGGACGTTCTCATCAAAGTCACCCATATGGCGGGGGATATCAGTCGCGGTCTCCAGATATTTTTCTTCAAAAGAACGGATCTCTTCGCGTGCCTCCTGTTCAGGACTCATATCCCTGCCGGTGGCCTTGCAACTTACCAGAGAACCGTCAGATGAGAAGACTCCTTCAATATGCCACGCAAGCGGAGTAGAACGCCCATCATGAGTTGTTGCGACAAGATGAAGATCAGAAGCCGGGTTTTCGATGGAAAGGGTGTGAACAACATTCCTGATGTTATCCAGATCTCCACCTGATATATCGGCAAGGAACTTCTTCCCGATCATATCAGTCGGCCCCCCTCCATGCAGCCCGGCATATGCATCATTAGATCTGATGACGGTCAGATCAGGGAGAAAATCCGCCAGCATTTCAGTCTGAACTGTGATTACTGAATGGTAGAGCTGCTCACGCGCTGCAAGTTCTTCTCTGGCACTCTGCCGGTTGGCAACCTGGAGGATTCTCTGTTCGAGAATACTGAACTGTTCAACAGGATCACTCCCTTTTCTGATATAGTAATCGGCACCATTATTCAAGGCCTCAATTACCACCTCTTCTTTCCCCTTTCCGGTAAAGAGAAGAAAAGGAATTATGCCAAAGTTTTTTCGCACATATTTGAGAAGGGAGACACCATCCATGTCCTGCATCTGATAATCGGATACGATTACCTCAAAAGAGCCATGGGAGAGTGCTTCAATAGCTTCCCGGCCTGAACTGACACACGTAAGAGTAAGTCTCCCGGACTGACCGAGATATTCCTCAGCAAGCATCAGGTGAGGGGTCTCATCATCAACATACAGGACAGATACCGTCATAAATAAATATGATGTTATGTCGGTTTTGAGAATAATAATTGTTTCCTTATGGGATCAGGCCTCACCTGATAGTACCCCCTACGGTGATGGAGGTGGTACCACGATTGATAAATCACTGATTAATGGTACTATTCGGCTTGAGGAGGCTATCAGAAACACATTACCCGGTTGATCGGGAACAGCGGTACAGAAGCTGCATCTCAAACAGATCCATATGAGCTGGGTATTTTCGGGATTGTGCCCCATTTAATATAGGGATTTCATGATCACCCGGTATATCACTACAACCGAAGGCCTCACTGAGATAGAGGATTACCTGCCGGGGTGTTGGGTGAAAGTGGTTAATCCGACAGAGAAAGAGATAACTGCCCTCGTAGAGCGGTTTGGCATGCCCCTTGACTTCCTGACCGACCCGCTAGATGTTGATGAACGGGCACGGTTTGAGAAGGATGAAGGAAACACCCTTATCCTGATACGATCCCCACGGCGCGAACCTGAAGACGCAGCCATCCCGTATATCACCCTTCCCATAGGAATCATCCTCACTGAAAATCTCTTCATCACCGTCACCCTGACCGAGGTCGATGTCATCGAGGAATTTCTGTCAGGGTGGGTTAGAAACCATGATACCAGGCAGCGTACCCGGTTTGTCCTGCAACTCTGTTACCGGACCGCCCTCAGATATCTCCGCTACCTCAAGGAGATCAACCGGATGACAAACCAGATCGAGCGAAACCTTCACCGATCCACAACCAATGATCTCCTCCTTGACCTTTTCAATCTCCAAAAGAGTCTGGTGTATTTCACCACCTCACTCAGATCAAACTCACTCATGGTGGAGAAGTTCTCGTATCAGCGGGTGCTTGAGATGACAGATGATGAGCATGACCTCTACGAGGAGATGGTCATTGAGAATAAACAGGCACTTGAGATGGCAAACATCTATACCTCTATCATCACGGGGATTACCGGAACCTTCGCCTCAATTATTAATAATAACGTCAATGTGGTGATGAAACTTCTCACCAGTATCACTATTCTCATCGCCCTGCCGACAATGGTTGCCAGCATCTACGGGATGAACATTCCCCTTCCACTTCAGCAGTTCCCATACGCGTTCATCGTTGTAATGGGAAGTGCCGTGAGTCTGAGTGCAGCAGGTCTTATCGTGCTCATTCGCTGGAAAGTATTGTAAGGGAGAATGGAGACTCCTAATACTAACAATCTTCTTTACAGAGAAACGGCAAAGACCTATGATATACACGCCCATTTATAAATAATTAGATCCAGTGACGATAATGCCCACAGAAGTATTAACCTCCCCCAGAAGTTTTTTCACCGGCCTTGCTACTACCCGGCCATCCCTGAAGACCCCGGGCCTCATCATCATCCTCATGGGACTGGTGAGTGCTACCACCGGCTATCTGATGAGTGAAATCACCGAAAAACTCCTTTCCGGAACCATAGGAGCGATTACCCTCATAACTACAATCGGCACCATGATCATCTCGCTCATCTCCCCGATAATCCTCTGGTTAGGTCTTACTATCATCCTGATGATTGTGACCCGTCTGGGAAAGGGAACAGGAGAGTTCAGACGGTTTGCAGAGATAGCAGGATATGCCATGCTGCCTCTCCTGATTGGAGCCCTCATTGGCATGGGTCTTGCAACATACTATATCCCCGGGATTGCGGTGCAACCGGTCACCTCAACAGATCCCGACCAGATACAGGCTGCAGTGACTGCGATGATGAACAATCCGGCTCTCAAAGAGTATACCATCATCACATCCCTTATGACTATGATACTGACGATGTGGGTGGCTAACATTTTATCAATCGGACTTGAGGTCTGTTGTGGTCTCCCGGCAGGAAGAGCAGTTATTGGCACCGGTGCCCCGGCTCTTCTCTCCATCATTTACACAGGATATGGATTATATACGCAATATGGGGTCGGAACATGAGAATATTTAAAATATGGACAATCCTCCTGCTCACTCTGGTAACCCTCCTCCTACCCTGGTCTCTGGCTGAGAGTATTGAAGAGAACACCGCAGCAGCCTCACAGATAGAAGTTCAGAGTCTTGTCATTGACCCGGCTGTACTGATGCCTCATGATGTCGGGGTCGTCACGGTGGTTCTCAAAAATACCGGAACCGTTGCAGTACCCATCTCTCATGCCATCCTGTATGACAAGACCCTGATCATGCTCTCTGACAATTATGGGAAAGTCGGCTCTATCGGTGCAGGAAACACCATGACCCTTGAGTTCACGATCCAGGCCCGGGCACTCACGGGAATATTTTACCCGATCCTATCGCTAGACTTCAGAGGAGCACACTTCCTGCGGTACCCGTTCAGAGTTCAGGTCCAGGAGCAGGAACTCGATATCTCAGTCCTCTCACGGCCCGAGGTTTTTGTAGAAGGAAAACGGGATATCATCAGACTACATATCGGCAACCCCCGGGATAACAATGTAAGTGGTGTCACCATCACTCCCGGGCTCAGCAGTCATGAAATTACTCCTACATCATACTTTGTCGGGACCATTGATCCTGATGAATTTGTGGACATTCCGTTCAATATTACCGCATATGGCAATGAGACACTCATCTTTAATGTCACCTATCAGAATGGGATCAACGCTCACTCAGTCAGTTACTCAATCCCGGTAAAGACTGGAAAGAGTCGCAGACAGGCAAATCCGGTCCTCTCCAATGTGGTCATATCCAGTGAAGGGAATGGACAATACCGGGTCTCCGGAGATGTCACAAACTCAGGACTTGAGACCGCAAACGCGGTCGAGGTATCTGCAGGGCCCCCGGCAGAGCCGGTATTTCCCTATAAGGTGTTCGCAGTAGGTATTCAGAAGCCTGATGATTTTGCCAGTTTTGAAGTCACCTTCAAGGCTAATGGATCTTCTCTGATCCCACTCATCACCTCATATAAAGACGGGGATGGAAACGAGTTCAGCAGCAATACTACGATCGATCTAGCAAGCTCATCGGTTCAACAACCAGTCACCCCTGCTCCGCCACCAGAACCAGACCGGATGATGTACATAATTCCAGGGGGAGTTGCTCTGGTGGTCCTCATCGCGATCTGGACGAGCCGGAGAAGACCGTGAGGAGGACCCCATGGAAGAGATACCGGTCATCGAGTTCGCCCTGGTGACAAAGATTTATCCGCTCAAATCAGGGAATGTTACCGCACTCGACAAGGTCTCTCTCAGGGTGATGCCAGGTGAATTTATTGCCATCATGGGACCATCAGGCTCTGGAAAATCAACCCTCCTGAATATGATGGGGTGTCTTGATGTCCCGACACAGGGCGATGTCTTCATCAGGGGGACCAGCATCAAAGTCCTTTCAGACAATCAGCTCACCGACCTCAGACTGAATGAGATAGGATTTATCTTTCAACAGTTTAACCTCATCCAGGTACTTAGTGCCCTCGAGAACGTCAGATACCCGCTTATTCTGAAAAATGGTCTGATCGCATCGATAAAACAGTGCCAGGATACCCTGGCATCAGTCGGCCTTACAAAGTCATTCTGGGATCACCGCCCAAATGAGCTCTCCGGCGGTCAGCAGCAGAGGGTCGCCATCGCCAGATCGCTTATTAATAATCCCTCTACCCTCCTCTGCGATGAACCAACCGGGAATCTGGACTCAAAGACCGGGGTGGCAATAATGGACCTCCTCTCTCATCTCTGCAAGGAGGAAGGAAAAACGATCATCATGGTCACCCATGATCCCAAGATTGCAGAGTATGCAGACCGGATCATTACTATTGAGGATGGGAGGGTCGGGGTGAATACATGAGCAGCCATTATCTCTACTTCCATCTTGCCCTGAGAAATGTCAGGCTGCACTGGCTTCGATCTCTTCTCGCAGTAATAGGCATAGTCATCGGTGTGCTTGCCATCTCCCTGATGGGAATCCTGGGAACTGCCTTGCAGATATCAACGTCAGAATCACTGCTTAAAACCGGTGATACTATCATCATCACGCCACACACCGAGAGCGGGAGCCGCTCGGGACCTGAATCAACAACGATTCTGGATGACCGGCAGATCGAAAAGATACGTCGTGCAGCAACCGGGAGCCAGGTTATCCCATTTTACCAGACCACCATCAGATACATCGTGAAACGTGATGCAAAGTATGCGACCATCATGGGAGTCGAGTCAAAATATATATCGGGGATTTTTGATATCGAAACCGGACTTCCGATGAGGAGTATGGGAGGAGTCATGGTGGGTGCAGAACTTGCAAAACAGGAAAATCTCAAGATAGGATCCCGGATTCTCCTAGGGGACACCGAGAATCAGGTAAAAGTATCTGGTATTTTCAAAAAGGGGGCCGGAACCTTCGGCCTTGATGCAGATAACATCATCGTCGCCTCTGATCTCTGGTTCAAGAATACCTATGAAGTAAAAGGGTACGATGCTGCTATTGTTAAAGTCAAAACCATCAACGATATAGAAAAGACCAATGCAGCAATAGAAGCGCAACTGAATCAACGGAAGAAGACAGTAGACCTTTATGATGGCCGGGCACTTATGCAGAACCTTATATCGGCATTCGGACAGATAACCACCTTTGTAATGGCTATCGGGGGGATATCGCTGATTGTTGCCGGCGTCTCCATATTTAACGTGATGATGATGTCAGTGATGGAACGATACAAGGAGATAGGAATTCTTAGATCTATCGGGACCAGGCGATCCGGTATCTGGAGTATGTTCCTCTATGAAGCGATCATCCTCGGCCTGTCGGGTGGCATCGCAGGCGGGCTCTTCAGTCTGGGTATCGGATATGTTCTTCTAAGGGTACTTCTCGAAAAAGGAGATTATATCTTCAGACCCGAGATCCTCTCCCAACTTCCGTATGGAATGGCATTCGGACTGATGACATGCCTTATTTCGGGTATCTATCCTGCATTCAAGGCAGCCAGACTCTGCCCGATAGAAGCCCTCAGGCACAACTGAAAAGAGGGGAGAAGAGGGCCGGCTCTCAGGTCACCAGATCCGGGCACGGGACGTTTCATTCCGGTACAGCGCATCACCGGGACCGATTTCAGGAAACGCTGCATAGAACTCGTCAAGGTTAAAAGGAACAGCATTGACCCTGAACCGGTTCCAGGGGTGCTCCTCAATGAGGACCATATTCCGCAGTTCCTCATCCCGTACATTACCCCGCCAGGCCTGGGCGTACGCAATAAAGAACCGCTCCTCATCAGTCAGGTTCAGAGTATTATCTGATGTCGAGATACTATTCCCTCCTGTTGTTTGGTTTTCTGACCAGTTCACTGTCTGATTCCCCCTGGTTTTTTGCCAGGCCTGCCAGGCCAGGGTGAGTCCCCCCAGATCTGCTGCATTCTCAGATAAGGTCCGGCTTCCATTCATATATTGTCCGGGGAGTGCTTCAGTGCTGCTGTACTGCTCAATCAGCGGGGCGGTCTGTTCCATGTAACGCTCCGTATCATTCGTTGACCACCAGTCCTCCAGCGTCCCATTCAGACCAAAGTTCCTTCCGGTAGTATCATACCCATGAATGATCTCATGACCGATGATAGCACCGATAGCACCGTAGTGCTCAGCATCATCTGCTGCCGGATCATAGAACGGAGGCTGAAGTACCCCGGCAGGAAGCACAATCTTGTTTCGGGTGGTGTCATAGTAAGCGTTCACCGAATGTGGGGAGAGATACCAGACATCAGGATCTGATTCCATACCAGCCAGCTGGAGGCTCATATAGTAGTAATATGATGAGATATTGATGATATTGCCGAGATAGGAACGATCTGATACAGAAAGCCTGCTATAATTGCCCCATTGATCAGGATACCCGATCTGAATGCCCATCGCATCCAGCTTTGCCGTTGCGTTCACCCGGGTTGATGGATCCATCCAGCTGACATTGGAGAGACGAACCCTGAACGTCTCTTTCATATTTTCAACAATCCCTTTTACTTCGGCCTTCTCTTCAGGAGTGAAGTACTCAGCAATATAGCGCTTGCCAATGGCACCTCCAATCACCGCATCCATCGTTGAGAGCACCCGCTTCCACCGCGGTTCCATCTCCTGCTGCCCGGAGAGAGTCCTGCTAAAGAAATTGAAGTTTTCCTTCTCATATTGGGAACTCCCATAGGGTGCTGCAAACTGAAGAATTTTATAGGTCAGAAAGATCTTCAGGTCATCTACTGGTTCATCGGAAAGAACGCTACCTACCTCCCGGATGTAGAGCGGCTGGTGGAGGTTGATAACATCAATATCAGTCCGGTCAACCGAGGCGAGCAGTCCCTCCCAGTCGATCCCGTCAGTCACCTCATCAAGTCTTCTGACCGGGCAGGGGAAGTACCGCCGGTCAGGTTTTCCATACCCATGTGAGGGGGCAGATGCATTTGCGAGACGGGTCTCGATACGCAGCACTGTATCAGCATCATGGTCGGCCTCTTCAGGAGATACGTTCATGAACATAAACATCCGCGAGACATGCGCCCTGAACTCATCACGCACCCGCTGACTCTCGCTGTCATCCCTGAAGTAGTACTCCCGGTCAGGCAACGATGTTCCTGATTGTTCCATTGTTGCAATCATCCGGCTGGTATTCCCCGGATCATCATCAGAATAAAGGGAAAAGAATGGGGTCATCCCACGCCCCTGCAAATCGATTGTCACATTCCTGAGATCCTCCCGAGTCGTGCAGTTACGCACTACACCCAGATCCCAGCTCACAGGCTCAAGACCAACCCTGTCAGCAAGATCCTGATCCAGAGCAGTCGTGTAAAAAGTCCCGATCAGATGTTGATCAGTTCCAGGATCAGCACTGGTATTTGCAGCATCTTCCTCTATCAGAGTACGGATCCGCTTGTCAACAGATTCCTGGACCTCGGTCACTGCACTGAACCAGACAAGATCAGAAGGAACCGGATTGAGTTCAATCCAGTATCCGTTCGCATATCCAAATAGATCAGTTCCAGGTTTGATTTGGGGATCCATATCCTCATAACTCAACGCAGTACTCATACCAGAGAGAGAAAACACAATGAAGATACTTATCAGAAATGAGGGTATCAGGTTATTGAATTCCATATTTTTGCATCCGTTATACAAGAATCTCCAGGAAATGATTCAAGGGAACACCACCCGATCTGCATAAGGGACAGATCAGAAGTATTGTATCAATATATAACTGACTTAAAAGCAGATTATTGTTCAGCAGGCCGTTGAATAAAAAAGAGAGAGATCAGGCTTCATGAGAGACGAAGGAGAGGCTGTTACTCTCTGCAGGCAGATGATTATCATCACCCTCATAATTCGCCACAATACTGACCATATTTGCAAAGGCAGTCTGAATCGTGACCTCAAATCTTCCTTCAGAGTCAGTCCCTGCAGTCTCAAAAGGTTCTGCCTGGGCTGCACCAGGATACCCTGCCTCATCAATATTAATCGTAGCCCCACTGATGCCCTTTCCATTCTTATCGGTTAGTCTCCCTGATATGGTCACATCTTCACCAACCGCAGGAGTTCCCGTACTTGCACTGATGGTAAGCCGGCTCTGAGTCGGCCCTGATGCACCATTACTTACCATCGAGACCGGAGTCTGAATCGGAGTAGGAAGGGAACTGACCGGTTTGATGACCGGATCAGATACAGCCGGAGCTGCAGTAAATCTGACAGAGTTCGAGAGAACCTGTTCAGTCCCGGCAAGGCCGGTTACCCGGTACAGATCAAACGACGTTCCCGCAGGAACAGCCCAGACAAAGAGTCCGTTCTCATCAGCCTTCATCGTCGTTATATCAGAGAACGATTCATCTGAGCTTTTCTTTCCAGTGATTGTCAGAGAGACCCCGGTTCTGGTGCCCCCAACATACCCGGCAATCATACTGGTATCCACTCCGCCGAGTGTCGCTGTAAAGGGGGAGATTGTAACCCAGAATCCCGATGTGCCAAACGCTGACTGGCTGGCAGGGGCTTTGGGGGAAGATGTTTCAACAGGTTCAAGAGTGACCACCGGGAATACCCCACCGAGTTGTGAAGAGGTCCCTTCTGGATCCATACCATGGTAGGGATTGTAGGATCCAATAGATTCAAGTTCAGCAGACACCGGTGCAACAGAAAGTGTGAAGGCCAAAAGGACGATCAACGCGGATAACATAACCGCAGCATGGTGTCCTATATTTTTAGAATACTCCATGATGTTTACGTTTTTATCAGGAGAAGAATAAGTTTCTGACTGAAACCAGAATATGGAAAGAGCCATCCAACCAACAACAATCTGGGTGGGTAGATTCACACCGTAAAGATTAGAAAGCGGAACGGATATATCTTAAAAAAGGTTGATTGGATGGCCTCACAAGGGCATCTCGAAGCTGACAGAGTTTGAGAGAACATGCTCAGTTCCGGCCTGACCGACAACCCGATAGATATCAAAGGTCTTTTCTGGCGATGCTGCCCAGACAAAAAACCCGTTCGCATCAGGCTCTATCGTGACAATATCAGAGAATGACTCATCTAAATTCCCTTTTCCTGTTATCATAAGTGAGACTCCCGTTCTGGTACCCCCAACATACCCGATGATTATCTGAATGTCCCCTCCACCAGAGGAGGTTGTAAAAGGGGAGATAATAACCTGGAAGTTGCTAGCTGAACCAGATTCGTGCTCATTGCTGGAAGTGACTTTAGAGGATGTATTTACCTGTTCAGGAGTTGCCGCAGGGGATACGCCAGCGAATTTTGAAGAAATTCCTTCCGGATCCCACCCATGAAACGGATTGTATGCACCCATATCCTCGAACTGTGAAGAGAGTCCATCAGGATCCCTGCCATGATAGGGATCATAGGCACCCATATCCTCAAACTGTGAAGAGAGTTCTTCTGAACCCCCATCTTCGGATGAGTTGTTTATATCAACGGGTTCACGTTCAGCAAATGCCGGAGCACATGCCAGAATGAACAGAAAGACCACAATGGTGAGGGAAACGAAATATATAGCAGCATTGTTTGGTATGGTATGACAATTCTCCATGGACTGATGTAATCATCAGAAGAAGAATAAGGTTCTCCCTGGAACCAAAATCAGTAAAAGGGAATGGAAAAAAAGACTGAGAACTATCTTCCGAGTTCTTTATGAGCCCGTGCAAGATGCTGAGCCGCCTGTGCACCAAGAAGGGAGAGTTCTCCGGCAAGTACCCCGGCTCCTACAATCTCTGCAAACTTCTTCGCATGGGATCCAGGCGGATCTCCTCCCCCAGCTACCCCGAGTATCCGAAGACATTCAGCCTGGGTCTCAACCCCCGTCCCACCGCCAACCGTTCCCACCGGAAGTGCAGGGAGGGTCACTGAGACATACACCCCGTCCTCGGTCTCGTCGATTGTCGTAATACAGAGAGAACCCTCGACCACGTGTGCAGGATCCTGACCACAGGCGATAAACATGGCTGCAACGATGTTTGCTGCATGGGCATTGAACCCGAGGGAGCCGGCTCGTGCAGAACCGATCAGATTTTTACGGGTGTTCACCTCCATGAGAGACCGGGCATCGGTTTTGAGGATAGACCTGATCTGATCATCGGTCATCCTGACCCCGGCTGATACGGTTCTGCCCCGACCAAGGATGACATTCACCGCTGCCGGTTTCTTATCAGTGCAGAAGTTGCCTGAAAGAGCAATAAGCCGGGCACCGGTTCGTTCGGTGATCAACGCTGCCGCTTTCTCCCCGGCAATCGTGACCATATTCATCCCCATCGCATCGCCAGTGGAGAAGCAGAGCCGCACATAGACCGATGTTCCTGCAGTTGTAGTCTGAATCCTCGTCAACTTGCCATGCCTGGTGGTCGCTTCTGCTACGTGCCGTATCTCATCTTCATGAGTCTCAACAAAAGCAACAACCTCACGGGCATGGATCACACTCTCGGTGGCAAATACCGGTGCACGGGTCATCTCGTCTGAAAAGATGCGCACCTGTGCCCCACCAGCAGCGGTAATCAGGCTGCATCCCCGATTCACCGAAGCAACAAGAGCGCCCTCTGTTGTTGCAAGTGGCAGGTAAAAGGATCCGATTGCATACTCGCCATCGATACAAACCGGGCCTGCAACCCCGACCGGAATCTGGACGGTTCCGATCATATTCTCGCAGTTCTTCTTGACAACCGCATCAAGAGCAATCGAACAGTCCCCGATCCGGGGCAGGAGTATCCCGGTCTCCTCCTCGATAAAGCGGCGCCGGGTTGCAACCGCGTCTCCGGGAGAGAGTTCCTTCTCAAGGGCATAGAGTTTGAGTGACCCGTCCCGGAGCCGGCGGAGATATTCGTCCATGCATACCTGTTTGTACCACAAGTGCAATAACAGCTGATGAATGCAGGAGGAGCAATGGGGTCTGCCGATAGAACGCAGCGAGGCTGAGAGGTACAGAAGGCACCTTCTGGCGCAGGGACAACTTGACTGTCATCTCAAAGTAAGATCTGAGGGAGATCGGATACTCTTCCCAGTCACCAGCCAGGTAGAGGGGGCCATCTTCACCACCTTCGAGGTTATCCATGGGCGCGTTGAACTTCCCAGGCATGAGCGTATAGGGGGAATCGCAATTATACAGGATAACGATCCACAAGGTGCAGAACTTCTCCTCAAAGAACGTTCTTCAGTCCATACCGTCCTGTTTGCAGAGAGCGGAGTAGAGGGAGAGTACCGCACCAAACGATTCAGGGTGCTTGCCGGAGAACAGACCACCGCCACAATCTGCACAGAATACGGACGAACATTCTGTATTGATCTTGAGAAAGCCTACTTTTCGGCCCGACTCTCATCAGAACGACAACGAATTGTCTCTGTGATGACCGGCGGGGAGACGGTACTGGATCTCTTCGCCGGAGTCGGGCCGTTTGCTATCATGCTCGCTCCGGCAGCACAGGTGATCTGGGCATGTGATATCAATCCTGGTGCCATATCACTCCTGATTAAAAATATTGCCCTCAACCGGGTGAAGAATGTCATCCCGGTGTATGCCGACGGATCAATTCTGCCAGATATCTTCACAACCCGGTTTGATCGGATTATTATGAACCTGCCCATGATTGCAGAACAATTTCTTCCAGTTGCTTTCAGACTCTGCAGACCGGGCGGTGTAATCCACCTCTATGCCCTGGTATCTGAAGAGGAGAATATCGAGGAGCGTATCAGGGCTTTTCCGGTATCTGACATCCGTGTTCATCATGTCAGGAGTTATGCACCGGGAAAAGACCACCGGGTCTATGATATTACTGTCGCCTGAATCAGGGAAAAAAGGAGCAATAGACCTTATCGATGCATGGATCGATCCTACGGTTCCACAATTTTCTGGGGGACACAGAACTTGCATACGATTGAAGCGCTTTTAGCAGCAGATGCAGGAGTCAGGAACTCAGTATCGCCGGTCATATTGGCTATCTCTTTGTACTCCTCCGTAGCTGCCTTCTTGAGTTGAAAGAGTTTTTTTGCACTCATGCCACCAGATGCTCCGGTCACGTTGTCTGCAGGTCCTCCAGTACTGATCTCGTTTGCAGTGCCGTTTACCGGATCAGGGAGTGCCACTGCTGTCGAAAATGTAAACATACCCAGGTCACGAACACGGTAATCGCCGGTCATATTCGCCCCCCCTTCTTCTGCTACCGCAGGTAGAGCGAGAAGAAGAACCAGAAAGAGAAAGGGGAGAATTTTGTGCATACTACAGATTACATAGGTGCTCTAAGAAAAAGAACCATGTGGTGGGGTATCAGAATCACCCACGCCTAAAGAGTAAAAGCGCCACAGCCAGTCCTGGCAGGATCAATAACCCAGGGAGAGGGGATGTAGTGGCAGAGGGAAGGGGAGTAGGGGTTGATGTAGCAGTCATAGTCGCCGGTGCTACTGGAGAAAGATTCACCGAAGCGGTTGTTGTCATTCCTGCTTTGATCTCTGCCTCGTTGCTATAATCCTGATATCCGTTCATCTTCAGGAGGAGAGTATGCACGCCGGGACGGGTCGTCGGGAGGACTAGAGGGGTGACTCCGACCAGCAGATTATCAATAAAAACCTGTGCCCCGGCTGGAGATGAGGCGATACTCAGGGTTCCATTTGTTGCCGACGGATGGGATGATGCCGTGAGCACTGGATTCACCGGAGTTATCTGTCCTGCAATAACCGCCACTGTTGTCACATAACTCTGATAATCAGGATGCTGAAGAGAGACTGTGTACGAGCCTGGGGTCAGATCAATAATATCCAGAGACCCAGCAGCCGGGGTGAGCCCCTGATAATCATTATTCAGGGAAACCGAAGCATCAGGAGGTATACTGGCAACTGAGATAGAACCGGTCTTCACCTGCGGGGGATCCCTGATCAGAGCCAGACTCACCGGAGTCTCCTGACCTGCAGTAATCAGAGCCTGCTGGCTTGCCGTCTGATAACCGGACAGCTGAAGCTTTACTGTATGATACCCGGCGATCAGGTTTCCAATTCTTAAAGGCGTCTGCCCCTTCCAGGTGTTATCAATCTTCACATCAGCACCCTGTGGTTGTGAGTCAACATAGAGAGTCCCGCTGGTCTGGATTGGTATGAGGGGGGCATCTGCGCGAGCCTGAGTGCCTGCATTAACCTGAACACGAACGGTATACGTCTGATACCCTGACAAACTAACAGATATTGTGTGAGTTCCGGGGAGTACCTGGGTAAATGTGCAGGATGTCAGATACTGCTGACCTGAGTCAAGTGTTGCAAGAGCACCAGAGGGACTTGAGGTCACCAGAATACTTCCATACTGGTTAAGAGGAGTGAGACGGATATAGAGCGGAACCGTCTGATCCTGCCCGGGATTATAGGGCAAATCCATCGTATAATCCTGGTACCCGTTCATCCTGACCAGAAGGGTGTGCGATGGTGTTGCAGTAGTCATTACCTTCACCATTATAGGGCTTGAGCCATAATACGAACCGTCAAAATAGACATCAGCACCTGAAGGGGAAGAATCAACAGAAAACCATCCAGTTCCTCCGCCAATCGGCGTTGAAGTAGGAGTAGGTGTGTACGTCGGTTCGACAGTGATAGTGGGAGGGATCCCGATCAGATATGCGGTCTGGTAGATAGTTTCACCAGGGCCGGGATTTCCGGATATATGACCCGACCAGTCCTGATATCCATTCTTGGATACCCTGATAGTATGAGAACGGGAAAGTGTAGAGGAAACCGGTATCAGCACGGGGGTGATCCCTGCATATCCGTCATCAAAGTACACATCAGCATCAGAAGGGACAGAGTCAACAGATATCCAGCCATCCTGATTGCTCATGGTGGGTTCAACGGTGAATGTGGGTTCCAAGGAGGGCTCTATCGTTGGAACATAGGGGCCAATAGGCTCGTAAGGAGGGATTTCTTCAGGATTATTAATCGTCCCGGCCACACTGATATTGCAGGCACTGATTACTAGTACGAGCAGAATGAGAGAGAATATATTCAGGTTCATGTCCTTCACCAGAACTTATCAAAGAGGAATTGTAGAGCGGTCAAATGAACCTTTCGATCTAATCGTATTCACAATGTGAATATGATTAAAAAGCGGGAAACTAAAGGTTATATTGATGGAAAAACTCCCCTGTGAAGAAGTGGTATGGGATACACTCCCGGCTATTCGTGCAGCAATCGCCGTGGAGTTGGTATCGTCAGGCCTCTCACAGAAGAATGTGGCAGATCTGCTGAACATGGCCCCTTCAGCGGTCTCCCAATACTTATCAGGAAAACGAGGATATCGGATTGAATTCACCCTTGAAGTGAAGGAGACACTCGCAACCCTGGCAAAAGACCTTCGTGAGGGAAGGCTTGATAACCCGGGGCCGAGAATCTGCTCCATCTGTACCCTTATCAGAGGGGACGCTGGCGCCTGTGGGGCATGTGACGATCCGGTTGAAGATGAATCATCACTCTGACCATCAGGGATCCAACGGATCGCTCACATCCCAGTTTAGGGTTCACGCCAGATCAGAACGAGCATGCACGTGTTACCACCTGCGTCAGGAACCTGGGCAGTAGTCATCAGTACTTTTTTCTTTCTTCCCCCTTTAGCCCGGATAGTCATCCTGAGATCCCTGATAGTGTCCCCTTTGGCTGCATCAGCAACAATATCCCGACCGTTAAGATCGGGAGGAATGATAATCTGAGCATTTCCGGTTATCAATTCTTCAGCAGGATACCCGGTTATCATCTCAGCTCCCCGGTTCCAGGTGAGAATGGTTCCACTGGGAGTGACGGTGATGACCCCTTCAGCCATATTCATCAGAAGAACCGGGAGCAACGATGATGCCGATCCTCCTTCCTGAAATCCCGTAATCTCCCGGGAGATTGAAAGAATACTCTGAGTTGCCCCGTCTTTATCGGTCACGGGGTACAACCGTTCGTCTACCCAGCAGGATTCTCCATGTTCAGTTGCCGGGAAGACGATTCGTTTAGGGGAGACTTCTGTAATTACAGATTCGACGGCGTTTCGTATCACCCGGGATGATTGTGCATCTCCAAGAGCGATCCTGCTCTCACCAGGTATCTCATCTGCAGGTTTTCCTGCCGCCTCAGCATATCTTCCATTTGCGTACGAGATCAGGAGATCAGGCCCAAAAACACAGACCCGTTCAGATGCTTCACCAGCGAGTGTGGAGAAGAGAAATTCATGCAATCTTCTCCCTTCAGCCGCTTCTTTCCATTCAGTGACATCTTCAAAGAGAAAGGTATGCCCATGGACCCCATCATACATGACCATATCTGCAACGGTGATGAGCATCTGCAGGGGCTTTTCTATCTTCCGAAGCTCAGTCTCGGCTGTAAATGCTGCATCTCGAGAGGGATCGGTGATCCTCGCACGCATATCAGGTTTCAGGCCGAGGGTTGTCAGGATGTCCAGGAGATTTCTTCCAGTAAGATCTTCTTCATCAGCACTGAGCAGATCAAGGGCAGGGAGATTTACTGAGATGATCCGGTATCGATCATCAGTCTGAATAACCGTATCAGAGAGATAACTGAGTACCCGGGTCACTGGAACCCGAGGGGAGAGATAGTATAATTTTGCCTTCCCAAGTGATCGTACATCAACAACCCCGGATATAAACATTAATTCAAGGTATTTACCGATAGTATTCCTGGACATTGAGAGCCGGAGAGCCAGTTCTGATACCGTCATCCCCCGCTTATTACCTCTGAGCACCTCCTCGATGCTTGAGATATAGTACCCATAGTTGTCCATTGATAGAAGTATGTCGTAGATGAAGTTACTTAAATTAGATGCACAAGAAAAACAACGGTTTACATCACATCAAAACATCGACTGATTCAATATGACACAAGCATATAATAACCGCCTGACCCGGGAGCTGAGTCCATACCTCCTCCAGCACGCCCATAATCCTGTTGACTGGTACCCATGGGGAGAAGAAGCATTCATCAGGGCAAGAATTGAGCAAAAACCGATATTCCTTTCAATCGGGTACGCTGCGTGCCATTGGTGTCATGTCATGGAAGAACAGTGTTTCATGGACGAAGAGGTTGCAGAACTGATAAACAGGTTTTTTATTCCGATTAAGGTTGATAGAGAGGAGCGTCCGGATATCGACAGAATATATATGTCATTCTGCCAGTTGATGACAGGATCAGGAGGATGGCCACTCAGCCTCTTTCTGACACCAGAACATAAGCCATTCTATGCTGCCACATATATTCCAAAGCATACCAGACAAAATATTCCTGGAATGCTCGATCTCATCCCCTATCTTGCCGGCATCTGGGAAAAACGTCGTGATGAGCTATTCAAATCGGCATCAGAGATATTTGATGCAATAACAGAACAGTCATCCAGGAGATCAGAAGGAGTGACTGAATCTGCTTCATATCAGGTCCAGATTCACGAGGCATACCAGATCCTGGCTGCATCGTTTGATTCCGAACACGCCGGGTTTGGCCATCATCAAAAATTTCCATCAATCCCTCAGATCACCTATCTTCTCACGTATGCCAATATCATCAACAAGAAACAGGCTGAAGAGATGGCCATAAAGACTCTCTTTGCCATGGCGTATGGGGGCATACGGGATCATATCGGAACAGGATTTCATCGATATACTATAGACAGAGCCTGGAAAATCCCTCATTTCGAAAAGATGCTCCCCGATCAGGCACTCAATGCCCTCGCATTTACCCAGGCATGGCAGATTACCCGCAGCCCGGTGTTTAAAAAGGCTGCCTATGACTGTATGGAGTACATCTGTACATTTTTAAAACAACCAGGAGGAGGATTTAGGTCTTCAGAAGATGCTGACAGCAGCGAAGGTGAAGGAGCATTCTATCTGTGGCAGGCTCAGGAGATCAGGGAAGTGCTCAGCCCTGATGACTATCAGTTTGCCAGCCAGATATGGGGATTTAAAGAAGACGGCAATATCCCTGCAGGAGTAGGGATGCGACCCGGGAGTAACGTAATCGCGCTAAAGAATACCATCCAGGCAACAGATAAAGAAACTGAAGATAATGAACAGGGAACCATACAGCGGATAGATATGATTCGTTCCACGCTCTTCCAGGTGCGGAGCAGGCGTCAGCACCCAGCTATGGATGATACAATCCTGACTGACTGGAATGGGATCACCCTGAGGGCATTAGCACTGATGAGTGGTATATACGATTATCCATCAGCCCGGATATGTGCTGTGGAGTCAGCAGATTATCTCATACAGGCAATGATTCTTAAGGATGGAACGGTATTACACCGTCTTCGAAACGAATTAGCCGGTATCGAGGGTACAGCACAGGATTATATCTTTCTGGCATCAGGACTGCTCAGCCTCTTTCAGTTAACCGGAATCCCTCGTTATCTGAAAGTTGCAATCAACCTTGAACAAAAGGCAAATAATCTGTTCTGGGATCGAAACAAAGGGGGATATTTTGCCACACGCGAGGGAGATCCATTAGTACCGGTGCAGCTCAGGGATGAGTATGATGGCCCAATCCCTTCGGTAAACGGGGCGGCCTTCCAATTGCTCATCACCCTGGGAATGGTAACTGGCAGGAATGATTTCACTGATAGGGCTGAACAACTCGCCATGAGTATGAACTCCGCGATCATAAGAAGCCCTTCTGGGACTCTGACACTCCTTGAAGGTATATTAATACACGAGCACGGTATCAGAGCAGTCATAACCGGAAGAGAAGAGGATCCTCTACGCAGAGAAATCTGGAGTATTCTTACCAGGGATCATCTTCCCGGGCTTACCGTTATACCCCACATCCCCGAATACATGGACGAACTCGCCACTATCATCAGGAATCTGGAGACGCGTAATACAGAAACTCCTGCTGTATTCTTCTGTACGAGAGGTATATGTCACCCGCCAATTGGAGAACCGCAAAAAGTTAGAAAATTTCTAGAAAATATCAGACGTTCTTGAGTGCAACGAGATTGCGAACCCCGTTCAGCCTCCAAACCAGTGATCGCTCTTCACGGCAGATCGATTCAGGAGGATCTTCTGGAGAATGACCCAGAGCGGAGAGGATATTCATGGAGAGATGCTGATCCCGGATCAGGTCCACAAACCTGCCACGAATGATCTTCTTCTCGATAGAATCAGTCACCTCCTCAAGGTATCCCTGAAGGGTCACGAACATGAAGCAGGAGAGATCATCTGCATACTTTTCAATCTCAACCGAGACATACGGGCATTTCCTGAAGTATTCCAGCTTCTTCCCATATTTTGTCGAGAGAAAATACATATGCTTCCCATCATACACATACATAAACGGAGCGATGTATGGGTATTTATCGCCCTGAAAGGCGATCCTGGCCATGAAGCGATTATGGATCAGGGCATCATACTCATCCTTCTCCATCCGGGGAATCTTTACGATCTCCATGGTATACCCTGAGGTATACCCCCCAGGAATATAAAGTATCCCTGAAAGATCTTGGATATAATTTGAGGTACTTATTACAGGAAACTGTGATCAGGCACAAATGCACGCTGAATTCAAGTATGACAAAATACTTGTGCCCTACAATCAAACAAGACATGCTCACTCAGAATCCCTGTTGATCTGGACACTACCGGTACCTCTTATGACCCCTCAACGACCCTGTATTCAGCCATATATTGCGCTCTTTCTGGCATTTTTTTTCATATTGGGAGTGATATTTCCTGTAGCCGCAGAAAGTATTCAGGATGCGGCAATCTGGGCGAACAAGGGAAAAGCTCTTGCTGAGATCAAGGATTATCAGGGCGCGATCGGTGCGTATGATCAGGCACTTCAGCTCGACGCATACTACGCAGAAGCCTGGAAACTGCGGGGGGATACCCTGATAACGCTCGAACGGTATATTGAGGCGGCAGACTCATATGATCGGGCAATCGCAATTGACAAGATAAATGCTGAGATCATTGGTAAAAAGGCACGCACCCAGTACCTCCTTGGCAGGTATCGTGACTCACTTGAGACCTATGACCGGGCAGTCTCACTCAACCCGAACATTTTCCAGAATCTTGATGGTAAAGGAGATGTCCTTGCAGCCCTCAACCGGTTCTCGGAGGCTGATGCTGCCTATGACGCCGCCCTCAAACTCAGGCCTGATAGTAACAGCACCTGGAACAAAAAGGGGCTCTCCCTAGCACGGACCTTCAGGAATGAAGAGGCTGCCGATGCATTCAACCGGTCAATAGCAATCTACCCGGGATCAGCAGAGGTATGGAATAACCGCGGAAGTGTTCTCTTTAACCTAGGAAGGATGCAGGAAGCACTAGAAGCATTTGAACATGCTATCTCTCTGGATCAGAGTTACATCCCCCAGAAGTACGAGGATACATTAAGCAGGCTTCAGGCAGATCAACAGGCACAGACCGGAAAACCGGGCCCGGTGAGTACCCAGGGTGTTACCGCGGCTCTTGATCTAAAGATTCCACCCACGATTTTTATCATGAATTACCTGATGATAGGGCTGGGTCTCCTTGCTATCCTGATGCTTGGCATGATAAGAGTCATCCATGCACGAAAAAAGGCCAAGAATTTGCGTGTTTCGGGAATAAAATAAAATCAGAGCCGTAACACCGGCTCTCATCCAGATTATGTTGCCTGACTGAGAACAGAGTCAATAACAGCATCACGACCCGCACACGCTATCTCCTTCTTCTCTGGCAGTGAGGGTTTTTTTATACGATAGAAGATTCCAAGCGGGATACGGGAGTCATCATTATAGTTCCACTGCTGGGCTGTCCGGCATGAGAACTCAAATAAACCGGCATTATCTTCAGACGTCTCATATACCCGTTCATCATACCATTTTGTCAGATTATTAAACGTAGCACAGATTTGCAGAATATCGACATGAGAGAACCCGGGGTGCAGTATCGCCTCCTTGATAACCCGCTTAAGGAGGGGCAAATTCCGGCTGTACGCACGGGCAACAAAGGTAGCTCCTGACCCTAGCAGAACCTCTGTAACATTCAGGGGATATTCATGGATACCTTGTGGCGTTGAGCGACCCTGATATCCATAGGGAGAGGTAGGGGTGTACTGCCCGGTTGTCAGCCCGTACACCCGGTTATTATGACAGATGACAGTAATGTCGATATTCCGCTTTGCCGCGTGGATCAGGTGACTGATACCTTCAGCATAGAGGTCTCCGTCACCTGCAAAACAGATGACCTTCAACTCCGGATTCGCCATCTTTATGCCTGAGGCAACCGGAACAGAACGCCCATGGAGTGAGTAGAAGCTATTGAGAGAGAAGTAATCAACAATCTTTGCATGGCACCCGATCCCTGATACAAATACAATATTCTCCCTGGGTAACCCTTCCTGCTCTAATTCCAGAATTACAGATTTCACTGCGTGTTGAATCGCGAAGTTACCGCATCCGGGGCACCAGGTGTTCTGTGTATTAGTGATCAACGTCTCAACTCCAGTCATATCAGACACCTCCGTACACGGCCTATGAGTTCTTCAACCGTAAACGGCCTTCCGTCACACTTGAGAACCAAATCATTGGTCACATACCCTTCTCTGGCTATCAACTGGCTGAGCTGACCTGCTGAACTATCCTCAACCAGAATAATCCGTTCATATCCTTCCATCGCTTTCCTGAACTCACGAACAGGAAATGGAAGGAGAACCAGCGGTGAGACCATCCGCAGATTGAGGAAATCTGCGACTTCGGTGCAGACACCGCGATTAGATCCCCAGCAGAGGAGGATAGTGTTTGCAGTAGATGATCCCCCGGTCAGCACAGAACCTGGCCTGTCTGTCGCGTCTGCCAGTGCCTCTTCTTTTCGAAGGCGTTTCTTCACCATCTCCCTGATCATCCTGGGATCCTCGGTTGTAATTCCATTCTGATCATGAGCATAACTGTTCACCTTTATCACCTCATTCGGAGCCGGGGGAGCCAGAACAGGGGATATTCCATCCGGGGCATCAGCATACCGCTGATATGGAGAGATCGGAGGGGAATTTTGAACCTGATCCCATGGGGGAATGGGGGGAATCTCATCCAGGCTAAAAAATCCTTCAGACAGGGTTTTGTCGGTGAGGATAAATGCTGGAACCTGATACATCCAGGCAATTCGAACGGCTTCAGCAGAGATTTGGTATGCTTCAGCAGGAGTTCCCGGAGCAGCAATAAACCGGGGGAACTCACCCTGTCCGGCATGACAGGCAAAGAGGAGATCAGACTGACCGGTGTACGTTGGCAGTCCGGTCGAAGGCCCGCCACGTTGAGAGAGAACAATAGTTATGGGTATTTCCGCCATACCGGCAAGGGAAAGCCCTTCAGTCATCAGGCAGAATCCACCTCCCGAGGTTCCGACTGCGGCTTTCTTTCCTGCATAGGCAAATCCCTGTGCCATCAGGATGACTGCGATCTCACTCTCCGGATGAATAACCTCAATTCCTGCCTCCTGAGCCACAGATGCCAGAAAGTGAAGCACTCCGGAAGAGGGGGTCATCGGATATGCAATATACGCATCAATACCTCCGGCAAGCAGACCAAGTCCAATCCATTCATTTCCAGATAGAATCGGTTTTGCAGTCCGATCACGAACCGGCATGATCACCATGGATTTGGTTGCACATGAGTAGGCCTCCTTCGCAATGGCCAGGTTTAAAACCCCATCTTTCAACAGTCGCTTCCTGATAACCGACTCAACCAGATCCCATGCAATCCCCGTGCAGCCACAAAAAGCTCCGATGATCGCCGTATTCCCCATGATTGACCTGCCGTTGCAGGTCTTAAGGATTTCAGCAATAGCCACTGCCTGCCCGTCAGCCTTCACCCTGTCGCTGTCATAGAGAAGAGAACCGGAGTCATATAACCGGTTTTTATGGATATCCACTGTTGCCTGATCAAGGGCAAGGATAAGATCCAGACCATCACGACAGGTCAGGACCTGAGTATCAGCAGCCCTGATAATACAGAAATTATGCCCGCCCCTGATGAGGGAAGGGTAGTCAGTATACTGGTACACATGATACCCAAGAGCAGAGAAGAGAGCAGCAATAACCTGCCCTGCCTGAGCAATCCCATCTCCTGCTTTCCCTCCGATAAGAACAGAGTATTCAGTCACAATATCCTCTATCTCCGGTGTGATATCTGCAGAAGATTACATTAATGTTGTGTACAATTACAGGAGTTGTAATCCGTGAGTATTGTTCGATTCAGACAGATCCTTATTCAAAGGTCTGGTCAATCCAGGTTATGATAGCATCCCTGACCCTTCTGAGATGATCCATGCATTGTTCCTCCCCATCTGAGCAGGATCCCTGTTCAGGAAAGGACTGGTGGAATACAACCCCTGCGCCAGGAACCATCGGGCAGGCACCACTGGCACCATCGCATACGGTTACAGCAATATCGATCTCCTTATCAAAGAAATCCATCAGTGGTTTGGCCTTCTGCATTGAGATATCAATTCCAATCTCAGCCATAAGGGGGACCGCCCGTGGATCCAGTTCGGTAGGATCTGTGCCGGCACTATATGCCTCATATGAGCGACCATGCCGCGCCCTCATATATCCTTCTGCAATCTGAGATCTGAAAGCATTATGAGAGCAGACAAAGAGGATAGATTTCTTTTCAGAAGTCATACAGATATCTCACCGTTATCCCTGATGAGAATATCCCAGGATCACAATCCAGTCTTCACGATTTATAAAGTATAAAGGAAAGTTATTCATATGCGAGTCCTTGCCATATCGGGAAGCCCTCTGAGAAACGGAAATACCAGCCGGCTTATTAGGACTGTGGTGCACGAATTGGAGAAGAGCGGCATCACAGATCTGAACGTGAAAGATATCTCACTTGCCGGAGCAGAGATCCGCCCCTGCAAATCTTGCCGTAAATGTATGAAAGAAGGAAGGTGCGTCCTGAAATCAGACGACTTCCTCAAGATAGCCAAACAGATGAAGAAGAGCGATCTGATCATCCTCGGAACACCGGTGTACTTCCATGATGTAAATGGGCAGATCAAGAATCTTATCGATAGATCATACTCGCTCTGGCATGAACGCCAGTTAAAGGGAAAGAAGGTGATTCCGGTTGCCGTCTGTGCAGAGAGTGGTGATGATCGAGCTCTTGAAAGTCTGAAGATATGGGCACAGGCCCAGGAGATGAAGATAATCAGCTCTGTATCAGGACACGGGTACAAGGCTGGAGAAGTGCTCAAAGATGAATCTGCACTAAAATCGGTCCATACAGCGGTGCAAAACCTGACCGGAGATCTCTAAAGGGCCTGAAAAAAACCGAAACGAGGGATCACTGATTCCTACCTGAAATCAGGGGAGCAGACCCGACGATGGGTTTGAGACTTTTAGAAAACGTCTTCTCAAACCCTTTTGCATCACCCTCTAGTGCCCATCGTTCAAGAGTACAGTCACTCCTACAGTTGATAACGAGAGTAACAGACTCAGAATCTGCGTCTGTGAAAGAGGCAGATGCAATCCGGCCATCATGACTTCGATCCAGGTTTTCCGCAATTCTCAGGAACTGTGCAAGATATTGTACGGCAACCCGATCTTCAGGATCCAGATCTGAGAAGAACTGGTCCCTGATCCTTGGGATCTTTTTTCGATGATACCGTGTAACAAGACCCATCATGAGGATCTCATACTCATTAAACCCGAGCAGGGGTGCATGAGTGATCACATAGAAAGAATGCTGATGATGGCCTGAAAATGAGATAAACTGACCAATATCATGCAGGTATGCCGCATGACTCAGAAGGTCCCTGGCTGAATCATCAAGGGTATGAAGACCCAGTTCTCTGGCTGAATCAAAGAGAGAGAGGGAGAGGGCTGCAACATGGATTGCATGAGGCTCGTCAACAAGGCATGATCTGCCCAGCTGGCGTACACTGGTCAGTCTGACCGGTATCGGTTCAGCATGAGGAAATCCAGGTATCCGGGAGAGATAATCAACAAGCAATCCATCCCGAAGACTCCGGTTTGAGACCGTGATTTCGCTGATCCCGGATTTTTGCATAATACCTTCAAGGATGAGTCCTCCGGCGATGATGATATCAGCACGATCAGGGTTCAGACCTGGAAGAGTCCGGCGGTCTTTGAGTGGCAGACTACAGAGAAGGCTGATTACTGAAGAGAGTTCACTTAGGGTGATAACTCCGGCCTGGTGGGGAACGGATAATTTCATCTGTGCGGCAACTGCCTCAAGCGTCTGAATCGTACCTGAACTTCCGTATGTACGAAATACACGCAAATTTCGTACATTTCGAATCGTATGGGAGAGCCTGCTTGCAATATCACGACGCATTTTCTGGAGTGTGTGAGCAGGGATGGGCCCGGTTTCTCCGGTAAGGAAGGCATTCGTTGTTCTGATAGCTCCGAGTTTTAGACTTCGGAGTAGAGAAGGCTGGTGCTTATCGGCAACAATGATCTCAGTACTGCCCCCGCCGATATCAATAAAAAGGCACTTTTCAGTTCCAATCTCTATCCCGCTTGATATTCCGAGCCAGATCAGGCGAGCCTCCTCTGGCCCTGAAATGACATGGATATCAACCCCCGCTTCATAATAGAGGCGATCAATAAGCTCGTTGCGGTTCCGTGCATCTCTGGTGGCAGAGGTTGCCACTGCAACAATCTCTTCGGCCTGAAAATTTCGTGCGATCTCGGCAAGACGGGATAAGACCACCACTGTTCTCTCAATTGCCTCCGGAATCAGCAGGTTCTCCTCAAATTCACCCTCACCAAGCCTGACCACCTCTTTCTGCTGAGTAATGATGGTGTATGACCGGTTCGGATTCAGCCGGACCACCAGGAGTCTTGCAGAATTAGTCCCGAGATCAATGAACGCAACTACATCTGGCCCCGGTATTTCCATATAAGAGTCACCTCCCTACCAGTAATCTCAGAGAGAAGGGTTGTCTTACTCATAAATACTTCAGGAGAGACTGGGAAGGTCTCATCAACGCACCTGTCAGAAATGCACTGAATCAGAAGAGTCTTTTCACTAATCTCAAGAGTGAGATCCCTGACGATCGACTGGTGAGCCCGATCAAGTGCATCCGCAGTCCTCAATACCGCCGCAGCCCATCTGATTATTGCCTGATCCCTGGCTGAAAGTGACATGAATTTCTTATGGGAGGGAGAAGGGGATGATTTCCGGTGATAACGGGCAATCAATGCGACCTTCAGACGATCAGGAGTGCTCAACGGGATCGTCGTATCAGAGAGGATGATATCCATCGACCCTTTGTGATGAGGCCGTCCGGTAACACTCCAGCCAGTGTCATGAAGCAGGGCAGCATACATGAGGAGACTGCGCTCTTCTCTACTAAAACCATGCAGACCTTCCAGATTATCATAGAGAAGCAGAGCAATCCGGGATACCTGCCTGGCATGGCGCGGGTCAGGATCATACCGATTCATCAGACAGGTTACGCAGTCAGGAATCGATTCATCATTCAAAGATTCTAATCTCATTGCCCTCAAACCTTCATCATCCCTCCGGATGAGAATCATCAACAACATCAAGGGGCCGTCCCTCCCTGATGATCCGGGCAAAGGCATCAGGGAGATGGCGGTGACGAATCTCACCGGCAGTCTTCTCGACATCATATTCCACCCTGATATGACGAACAGAGAGCGGATTCGTTTTCAGGAGTGCATAACATGCCCGGGGATCCCCATCCTCAGGCCTTCCCACGCTCCCGGCATTCACAAACGTGACCCCCTCACAGACACGATGGGATGGCCGGTGAGAGTGTCCGGTTACCACGATATCTACCCCGGATGAGGCAGCTATCTCAATGAGCCTGCTTTCAGGAGTGTTCTCGTCAAGGTACTCAGTGAGAGAATCAGGGCTGCCATGAGTGAGAAGGAGCGAATATCCTCCCATCTTTATCCTGATCTCACGGGGGAGCGCTTTGAGCCATGCATGATTATCAGGCGAAACATTATGGTATGCCCACCGCATGGCGACCTGTTTCTGCCGTGACTTGGGTTTTTTATGTCTCCATCGCTTCTCAAGGACAGAGAGATCATAATTGCCCAGAACACTCAGCACCGACCAGGATCGCCCAAGAGATATCACCTCATCGGGAAAGGGACCATATCCGATAGAATCTCCGGCGTTCAGAATGACCAGAGCTCCCTGCTGCTCTGCATCAGCAAGAACTGCCTCAAGAGCAGGAAGGTTGGCATGGATATCGCTGATGAGTGCAATCGATATCGGCTGTGGATTGTGTTCAGTGTCAGGAGTGGTTGCCCGCCTGAATCCTGAATGTCTGATCGTTGATATCTTCACAGAAAGATCATCCCAGAATCCGTTCTCTTTCATTTTGTTCCATACATCACAGAGAACCTGGAAGTTGTTTCCTCTGTCAGCGATGCGATCGCTGCGGAATAATGCGATACCGGGGCAGATCATCTCAAAGAGTATCCGGTTTCCCGAGTATGAAACAGAACGTTCCTCCTCATCTGTCAGGAATTTATCAAGGAATACGACCCAGACATCACCATCATGGATCTCGCCGAGGAGCTCCTGTACCTTCTTAACACCCTTGATCTCTTCTTTTAATCCAGGATCAAAAAGGTCGCTGTACGCCTCAAGAGTGTATCTAAGACGTTTAGCCGCAATGCGCATCTGATGATGCTGGGCAGTGCGAGATGAATCAGAGAGGTAAGGTTCGTACCAGAGGAGTTCTGACACTCGGAGCATGATCTTCAGAAATGCCTGATCATAGGCATAAGGAGTATGCATATCAATCCCATCCAGCTCTGCCATAACCCGGATATGACCGAGCAGTTCATTCATATCCCTGATCATTCCCGAATCGATGCATCCAGCCGCAATTCCGGCGATCTCGGGCTGAATGGAGCGTCTGTGCTGTTCAAGCCTGAGAAGGAGACACTCAAGGCCGGGCCTTGTTAACTCTGTGGTATGAATGAGATCTGATGGAGCGAGAAGAGGCGTGGGAACTTGGCAGGAGAGATCATCTGTTCTTACCCGATCATACCCACGCAACCAGAGCACTATTTTGGAAAGGAGTCTTAAATTTGACGTAATTTTAGGTTCAGGAACGAGAACGAGGTCCGTGGAACAGGTATATGCAGCTGAGGGTTGTGCCCATGGATCTGAGAAGATAGTGGGGAGTGAGGTTGTGCCGTCCACCCGCTTCTCAAGGAATTCCCTGACCGCCAGTATCTGAACATCAAGATCCCGGGCATCACCCAGCAAGCGGGTAAGAGCGCGGATCTCCTTCTCCCAGAGCCGGATTTTTTTTTTGGAAAACACCGGGAGAACAGGGGAAGAGCCTCCCTGATACAACAGGAGGCAACCCTGCACCGGTGAATATACTCAATATCATCGTCCCCGACAACACCCAGAAGTTCAGTCTCCAGCTGCAGAAGAAGCGGGAGAAGAACTCGTGAGCCATAGAAGCAATACCCCGGGTCAGGGGATGATTTATGACCAAATTCCATATAGTACCTGATAAGGAGCGGATCAGTATGTACGGAGATGGACTGCTCAGGATATGAGGGTTTTGGAAAACCCTATCTCTTTAATATTGCCATAACACAACCCTCAATCCATGTATCTATGGATACCCATACTTTGCTTGACACTCTGCCTGACGATTCTGGCTGCAGGTTGCACAACCCCGACGAATCAGGCACCAGCTCCAGGTGATGTTGGAGGAGAACCCACAAATGGTACCGGACCAGAATCAGAAGCGGAGGATAAGAGAGGGATCAATCCTATCTTTATGACAAACGAGACTATGCCCCTGAACGAGACCATCAGCATCTATCTGAAAGAGAATCCTTCCACCGGATTCATCTGGAATGCTACGGTTACATCAGGGCTGCATATAGAGAATGATACCTATATCGCCGACCCGGTGAACCAGGGGATGGCAGGGAGTGGGGGAGTTCATTTCTGGCAGATCAAAGGGGTCGCAAAGGGGGATCATACCTTTGATGCAGTATACAAAAGGCCCTGGGAACCGGCAGATGGCACAGAAAACCGGTACACGAGGAATATCACAATCATCTGAACCAGTATCCTTTTTTGCCAGCGGGGCTGCTTCACCTGTCCCCCTATCGCTTATATTCCTGAGACAACAATATCGGATCATGCAGAGACCAGACCGGCAGGCCATCCTAATGGCACTTCTCGCTGCAGCGCTCTTTGGGGCAGTAGTACCTGTATCAAAAGTGCTCCTCACCGGTATCGGGCCAGTCACGCTTGCCGGTCTCCTCTACCTCGGAGCAGGGGGAGGTACTCTCATCGTCAGGCATTGTACCAGAAGGAGATACTCTGACACCGAAGCACCGATCAGGAGATCTGATCTCCCCTGGCTCTCAGGAATCATAATCTTCGGGAGTATTATGGCACCAATCCTCCTCATGATCGGCCTTTCCATCACTCCCGCATCAACAACCTCACTGCTGCTCAACGGAGAACTCGCATGCACTGCAATCATTGCAGGGATAGCCTTCCGTGAGCATATGGGCTGGAGGGCAGGAGGTGCAATCCTTGCAGTGATTGCCGGTGGGGTAATTCTTACCTTGGATCCTTCAGAATCTTTTCAACCTTCCCCCGGGGCCATCCTGGTTATTCTTGCCTGCTTCTGCTGGGGCCTTGATAACAACCTGACCAGAGTCATATCAGACAAAGAGCCTGCAATGATCGTGATAATCAAGGGGGGAGTTGCAGGCATCTTTGGGATCATCCTGGGATCTGCAATCGGGGAGCCACTCCCCCACATGATTCTCATACCAATAGCTCTTATCACCGGAGGGATAGGATATGGCCTCTCAATCATCTGCTTCATCAGGGCACTCCGGGTCTTAGGTGCCGCACGAACCGGGGCGTTATTCGCATCGGCCCCATTCATCGGTCTAATTATTGCTGGCCTGGCCCTTGGAGAACCCCTTGGCAGAGAGATCCTGTTCAGCCTGCCATTCATGGCTGCAGGCACCTGGCTTATTGCAACTGAAACACATGGTCACCTCCACTCCCATTCATCCCTGTTGCATGACCATCGCCACCAGCATGATGATGATCACCATGACCACACCAGCGGGGATAACAGCCATGGAGATGACCATGCTCATCCTCATTTCCACATACCTATCGCCCATGCACACCCCCATTCTCAGGATCTTCATCACGGTCATCATCATAAGGACGAAGAAGAGGGGGAGAATCGCAGCAGAAAAGAGATTTCTTGAAACACCGCCGGGTAAGTAGACAATCGGAAGGAGGAAAAACAGGCTTAACAGCCCGGAAAGTTCAGGTAGTGGATTGCTTCGAGGTGACTGATAAATGCCTCATCAGAACCGACCAGATCATGAAGACAGGCAGATAAGCAAGAAGGTCCATCAGTGGCATTTCCCTTTCGAGTACCCAGGGGGCGATATTCACTGAGGAGTGCAATACAACTCATAATTGCCTCCCCATTGAGACAGGTCGGATCACCAGTCCCGGATTATTATATTGATGTATCAGGTTCCTGATAATTGCAGGGCACCGGCAGCTGGAAGGGGAGTTTTGGGAGAATGCAGCATGATTGTAGGAGGACATGGTTCTGCAATGACTCTTTTGAATATTCTTATATCCAGGCATGGAGGTAACCTCACGAGTATCAGCGGCATCAGAGCAGAGCAGAATACTCTGGTACAATGCCATGATCACAGAATTACCCTGTGACATCAGAGGATTAGACGAAACACCATATAAAGAATAGAGAGAGTACCTGAAAATACCGGTTTGAAACCGATACTTATGCCCAGTGCAGACCCTTTGCTCATTTGGAGGAGAATATCTCCCCTCCCAGCCAGGAAATCAATCTATACGGTTTATTCAGGTTCCAGATGGCTGAATAAGTAGCAAGAACGAATATGACAAATTTTCCGATTAACGTCAAGCAAGAGGGGTTGTACATGTTGCAACCAGTTGCAACAGCAGAAACAGCCACAAAAAACCAGTACCATCAGAAGATAGAGGAGAGAGGGGGGATCAGGGGAGCGGGGTGTGAATCAGGTACAGCTCATCCAGACCTGAAGATCTCCCCAGCATGATATACCAGATAAAGACCTTCAGCTGGGATCCATCTTTTCTGACAACCATCATCTCGGTTGAAGGAAATGACCTTCCATCCTCAAACCAGAGGGAGATATCCTGGATAGCCTGCTCCTTTCCGGATGGGGAGATAATCAGATCTTCTATCAGTCTTCCCACCGCCTCATCAGTGCTGTACCCATACAATACTTCACTTGCAGGATTCCATGAGAAAACCCGTCTATCCCGATTACATCCTTGCACGGGGATATGAGGATGGGAATTCAGAAATGACGTTATCTGGTCTTCATTTCGATACAGTATCTCTTCAACCTTACGACGCCTGACACTCTCCCTGATCTTATGGGCAAGTTCAGCAAACTGAACCGCCGGATCCCCACCTTTCTGCAGATAGAAGGTAGCTCCGTTGTTGATCGCCTCGATAACAACATCCTCACGCCCCCTCCCGGTGAACAGAATAAACGGGATATTTGGTTCTATCTCCCGTACCTTCTTGAGAAAGGCTATCCCATCCATCCCGATCATCCGATAATCAGATATCACCACATCAAATTGTTCAGAGGATAACCTCTCCAGCGCTTCAGCCGGATAGGGAGTCGTATAGATACAAAAAGAACCATCCCGCTCAAGTACTACTTTGACAATCTCAAGGAACGAGCGTTCATCATCAACATAAAGAACCCTGATCGGATCCCCGTCATCAGCCATCGAAAACCACCAAAACCCCCTCGACTCTATCCAGATATCAGTACTCTGAATATAATACCGTGAACATAAAAAGAGTTTGCAAGGCATCAACCGGGGTGGACCGGCTCTTCACATTCTCAAACCATGATACCGGTATCAGAGAACGATCGGATTTTTACCAGGATATAGTCCCGAATCCGGGAAGGTCTGATATCTGCAATATCGCCAACAGGAACCCCAGGGTCAACCTCTATCATTTTCAGCCGGGATGCAAACGGATCATAAGGGAGCTTAACTCTCACCCCGTCCATCTGAACGACAACCGGTACCGGGGAGGTGACATCATGGATCTCAGGAAGCTGTTCCAGGATCACATCCATCAGTCTGGCCGGGGAGATACTCAGAGGATCCTTGGCAATCTCCTCCCGTCTCGTATCAAGCACCCGGGAGACCTCTTTAATAATATCATCAAGTTTTGCAAGTTCATGCGCTTCCTTGGTCCGGTGCATGAACCGACCCATCCCTCCGACATATCCGGCAGCCGGGGGATCAATAATCCTGACCAGAGAGTCACGGGACGGTCCGCCACAGACAATAATGGGGATATGAATTCCCCGCCTGAGGGTGGGCATCTTCTGCTCGATGCAGGTCTCAAAGTTGCCAAAGAGATAGATAGCAAGGTCATGCTCATTAATGACATCTCGTTCCTCATCAGAGAGCAGGCCAATTCGTTTTCCGAATCCACGTGCAAGACCGACCATATTTGTCTTGGCACCTGAAACACGCAGGTATTCTGCAACATCGCATGATGCATGGGGAAGATGGTGGATCTCCAATGACATCGACACGACTGCAATTTCGGTCCCGACAAGGGGGGCGAAAATGACCTCACCAGTAAGAGGTTTTGCAATCACCCGAAGCCGCTCAATATCCTCTTTTGGGATGAGGGCCTGAAGGACCACCTCCATGGCAATCATATGCTTCTGGATGATGTACCCCCCCATATCCTCGATCAGATCCAGGATCTCATCGTGACGGTACACTCCTCCTTTGTAGGTGATCGGAACCAGAATCATAATGAATCCTCCATAATGGAGAACTGTTCATCCACCAGGGGAGTAATATCTTCAGGGAGTGTATTTTCACTTGCCACAAACCAGAACTTTCCTGCCTGAAAACTCTGTTTCTTCACTCTGAACCCTTCAGGGCAGATCACCTGCATCGTGTAGATGAGATCTTTAAAAAGTCCCTCAGTCGGGTCAGCCACCACCATATCTTCAAGCCCATTTGCCTCCCCCTCTTTGAGCATCAGCTCAATAGTGAACCTATCAGGCTGGGTGACCGTATCCTTGCCAAATCGTTCCCAGAGGAGCTGAAGAAACAGAGCCAGATAGGTCTCATCAGCTATTGAGAGGATCACTTTCCCTCCATCAACGGTCATTGCTGCAAAATCACTAACCACCACATTTCTTGGCACAGTCCTGGTCACTCCGACAGCAATAAAGATGGGCACCTTTGGATCGATGAATATTCGCAGCCGTGCAAGAACACGAAGCAGATCATGATCCGTGATCACCGTTGAGGCGATCCGCCGGTACATGCTCCCCCCAACCGGTTCGGTCGACTCTACCTCAAAGTATTCAAGCGTCTGCATCTGAATCAGCTCTTCTCCACAAACCCTGACGACAGAAGTGCGGCACCGACTGATCCGATATACTGGGAGTGATGGGGTACCACTATCTCAGTCTGGAGGAGATCGCCCATCGCCCTGACCAGCCCCTGAATTAGGGAGGTCCCCCCTACCATGATCACCGGCTCTTTTATGTCAATCTCCTGAAGCTGCTGTTCAAAGACCTGTTCAGCTACGCTATGGCAGGCAGCAGCAGCAACATTCTCTTTTGAATGCCCCTCTGCAAGAGCATTGACAAGGCTCTGAGTCCCAAAAACAATGCAATAACTGTTCATAGGAACGTCATTCCCCATCCCTTTCATTGCAAGCGGACCGAGTTCAGTAATATCCACCCCAAGTCGCTTCGCAGTCATCTCAAGGAATCTGCCACTGGCCCCGGCACAGATTCCGCCCATCGTAAACGTCCCCGGGATGCCGTCATTCACAGATATGGCCTTATTGTCCATCCCACCGATATCGATAACTGTTGAAGGGCCATGCTGGCGATCTGCAAGGAATACTGCTCCTTTAGAGTTGACGGTCAGTTCCTCCTGGATTAGATCAGCACCTATCCGTTCACCGATAAGGAACCGCCCGTATCCGGTTGTTCCGACCGCATCAAGATCCTCCCGTTTAAGGCCGGCTTCTGCCAGGGCAAGCGCTATCACTTCATCTGCAGAGCCGAGCACCTCGGTTGTCGGCCGCCAGCCGGTCCCGATGATCTCATTATCCTGCATAACCACCGCCTTTGTCGTTGAAGACCCCGAATCAACCCCCATAGTGATACCGGTCTGTCGTTCACGGGCGAGCAGGGCACGCCTCCGGGCGATGGTGGTCAGCGCCTCCATTCTTGTCAGGAGGGTTCCCGAGGTAGTTCGTTCGGTGAATGAGTAACTGACAACCGGCAGACTTGAGTGTTCATGAATATACCGTCGAAGCTCGTTTCTCACGATCGCTGCTTCAGCACATCTGAAGCAGGTTCCAATGAAGACTGCGTCAGCCTCAACAGAACCCTCAACCAGGGCAACGGCACGGGCGATAGCGAGTTTGAGATCAGCGGACCTGACATCAAGGCCAAAGTCTTTAAAATTTCTCCTGATATCGGCAAGTGAAAGATCAGGGAAGAAGATCTCGGCTCCGACCGCTTCAGCCGCAGTATAGATCTCATTCTGAACACCGCTGTACTCAGGCCCACAGGAGAGCTGTGCAATCCTGACCAGTTCCTCACTCATGATGCACCTTCCAGTGACCCAAGGAATTCCTTTATTCGCCTGACAAAGAGGATCCCATCATCCTCATCGCCCGGATATTCGAGTTCGAGAACAGGCACTTTCTTCTGTTTAATCAAGAATTCAATCAACTCATCAGTCCTGGCGCATCCCATACATCCAAAGGCAAAGTCTGCATGTTTGACAATTATTGCTGCCTCTGCCTCATCGATGAGCGGGCCAAAGAGAGCCATTCTCCCCCTCACTCCTGAAGGAACCTCAACTGCAGCCCACCGAAGACCGCGTTTTGCATCTTCAGGAGTCATCTGAAGCGGAGGAGAGTCAACTCCGGGTGTCTGAATCCGCTCCCTTATAGCAAGGGCTGTTCCCAGTGGTTTATGCCCGAATCGGGCGACAAGATCTGATAGAATCAGGCTGGTTGATGGATAAATAAACACCTTTGCCATAGTTATGGTACCTCTGTCTCGATCAGCTGCTGCAACCGGTGGATATCCAGCACCTTCTGATCATGCTCAACCGGGGGAAGAGGTGGGCTCTCCCCGGCATCTTCTGCTACCGCTTCAAGACCTCTTGCTATCCAGCGTACAAGGCCCATCTCAAATTCATGACCATAGTACCCGGGTCTCGCCCCTCCCAGGTTAGCCCGGCACCTGCGGGGATCACCGGGAGGAAAACCACGGTCTTTCACAAAGATATGACTCGGATCCACCCCCCTGATATGGGCGATAACCCGCTCTACCTCAGCCTCCTCTCCGGTTACCTGCAGACCAAAGCAGGTCTCTTTGATCATCACCTGCTCTGCAACCTCATATGCCCTGGCTGCAAGATCATCAGGCGTTGTCTTGTACGACTCGACAAAGATATACTTGGTCACTGTACCGGCATAGAGTGGCGGAATGGTTCCAATCACTGCCTCACCTCCCTGAAATAGACCATATCACCCTCGTCAAGTCCTGATAACTTTCCCGGGTCAAGGACTCTTCCCATAATATTTGTTCCTGAAAACGGTTCAGAGGTCGGACCAAACTCAGTACTTGACACCGTTCTGATTCCAATCATGCCTACCCCTCTTCGTGACTCATTGGTCATCGCGAGCATAGAGGCCGGCACCTCTCCTTCAGGGGTATTTTCAGGTTTGACATTTATCGTCTTCGGGATCTCTGCCTGGAAGAGATACACCTCGTCAAAGGCAAAGAAGATCTCAAAACTGCCAACATCGTGATATTTAAGCCCTGATACCTCACGAAATATTCTACAGGTATCCGGAGCACGGTCATCATCAAGGATGATATCAATCACCTGTGAGAGGGAGACCGTCTCTACCCTGACCTCTCCAGCCTGCAGAACTTCAAGGGTATTGATAGGATCCTGCCTGATTATCATCCGGTCAGATCCTGTCGTATCAGAAATCAGTCTGATTCCCCGCTCTTCTGTAAGACAAACAGCCGCCTCAAGGGTCATACCAATGAGATCACATTTGAGTGGGTTGATTCTGACCTGAAAAAAATCATGTTCCTTTGCCAGCTTTGCCAGCTCAATACCATGGATTACCTGACCAACCAGGGTGTGGGCAAGACTTCGGGGAAGATCCTGAGTATAAATGTACACAGACCCCCGGTTTTTTCCAGAAGTCCGCATCAGGACAGCGCCTTCCCGTCGTGGTCCTCCTAATTGGTATGCCACATTGGTCCCGGCCAGAGAGTCTGATCTGATATGAGTGCTCATCCGCTGATTACAGATGAACCTCCCCTCACGCAGCGCAAGGAGCAGGGTCTCGACACTCTCAGCCACTTCAGAAGAAGACCCCCCTTCGGTGCCCTGAGCAACAATCCCGATATAACTGATCACCTGCATGCCGTCTTCAAGCAGGCAGGACATGTCAGTTGTCGTAAAAGCATCAACAGACTCAGCAAAGGAAATTACCGGCTCTACACCCAGAATCCGGTCTCCGGGACCGAGCCTGTCGATGATCCCCCGGCCTGACACAACACTCCCGATGACGCCTCCATCAGCAGCGGCGCCATGGTCGGCAGAGTGTGTTCTCCGGGTAAAAACCAGGACCGCATGATCAGGATCATACCCCCCGCATCCCAGGATCAGATCCCCCCGATCATATCGTGAGGAATGACGTGAGGGTTGAAAAACTGCAGGAAAAGGACCAAAACTGACCGTCTGCCGGTCCTCCCACCTGACCATAAGGTCAGAGAAGAGGGCAGCGGAGCGGAGCAGATCTGAGGACCCGGAGGTCTCAACCACGATCTCACCGGCAGTCGTCTTTAAAAGAAATTGCCTGGTCTCGGTATGGCTGACAGAGCCAGGCCTGATTACTGCAACACAGATCTGAGGATCAAGCCCGGGAAGAATATTGCCGATCGTGAATCCGGATTCGAACTCCACCCGTTGGCCATCGAGAAGTACTGTGGCCATATTACCTCAATACTCACTCATTTGCCATAATATGGCGTTCTTGTTCAGTGATCGATGCGAGAACCTCATCAGTGGGTCCCAACTTTACCAATTTTCCAAATCGCATAAGTGCACACCGGTCACAGGTATCTCTGACAAAATCCATGTCGTGAGATACGATGATAAACGTCTCTTCCATCTCCTCACGTGAGTGCATGATCGAATGTTTCACCTCTACCTTGGTGATCGGATCCATCGTTCCGGTTGGCTCATCAAGGACAATGAGATGAGGTTCGCGAATCAGAACCTGTGCCAGTGCAACCCGGTGACGTTCGCCTTCACTCAAAGTTCCCGGCAACCGGTCAAGAATGTCACGACTCTTCTCCTTGGTAAAACCTGCCATCGTGAGGGTGAGAATTGCCTTACGCATTGCAAGTTCTTTGGGAAACTCAAGTCCGATAGCATCGGTAAGATTATCAAGCACCGTCCGGTGTGGATAGAGATCATACTCCTGGTGGAGAAGACCGATATACTGTTTTGCCCGGCCCCGGAGATCAAATCCGGGTTTGGTCATATCAATCCACTCCTCACCAACCCGGGAGAGGAGTTCTCCGCTGGTCGGTTCTAATACCCCGGCTATCATTTTGGAGAGGGTGGTCTTGCCAGCACCTGATGTCCCGATGATTCCAAAAATTTCCTTGTGCTTAACAGAAAAATTAACCTGATCCACAGCCTTGATAAGACCACGATCCAACGCAACAAATCGTTTGGTCAGTTCACGGGCGATCAGAATATCCTCACCCACCGACACCTCACAGAACGTCTCATCATCATGGAATCCTCCCATAAATGCTTCGATGACTTCATGCGGAGGACCCATGGCCATGATCTCGCCATCTTGCAAGAATATCGCCCGGTCTACAATATCATCAAGGATCTGTGAGAAATGAGAGGTGACCACCATGGCCATACCGGTCTGGTCCGCTGCCTCTTTCAGAGTTTTATGGACCATGGAGGCTGTTTTTGGATCTAATGTCCCGGTTGGTTCATCAGCAAAGAGACAGAACGGTTCCTTGGCTAGCTGCCGTGCCATAACCACCCGTTGCTTCTCCCCGCCTGAGAGATCCCGGGCGATATGCATCATCCGGTGAGAGAGCCTGACCTGATCCACCAGGTCAGCCGCCCTGGCCACCGCCCGATGACCCGGGTATCCCACATCATCCAGTGCCATCAGAATGTTATCAATGACACGCTCGTTTCCATAGAGCGCGAAGGTACGCTGGAACATGATAGCGTTCCTGAACATGATCCGCCGTTTCAGAGATTCATTTTCAGGATTCCAGAAGTCCACATCCAGGGCCTGGAGCACTCCATCACACTTTGGACAGTGTTTTCCAGCCATACTCCCGACATCGACATACTCACATCCTTCACATGATGCAATGTGGTAGATCACCTTTCCGGTAGTGGGTGCCTGGTCAACGCCACGAAGGAGATGCATCAGAACGGTTTTTCCAGCCCCGCTCCTGCCGATGATCCCGAGTATCTCTCCTTCATCCAGAGTAAAAGACATTTCTTTCAGAACCGTCTTCCCGTCAAAAGACATCGAGAGGTTCTCTACTGTGATCAGGGGTCTCATGATGCTCTCATCGTTCTGCAGTACTGTGTGATCTGATGGGTATTACGTTTTATTTTTTGCATTTCTTTCATCACGATCTTGAAATCCTCCCCGAATCAGGTCATTATCGGCTTGTTGATCAGAAGGGTAACGATTCCGATGATATCACGCAGATCAGAGATCCGGTAATCTGCCACTGCAAGCAGTTCATCAGGCTTTGCAGAGCACTGCTGTTCAGTCAGTACCGCAATATCTGCAGCTCTCATGGCAAGAAGATCATTAATAGAATCCCCGACCATGACCACAGTATCATACGTTTCCTTCAGATCCCTGACGATCCGCTCTTTTATAGTCGGTGTTGCCACCCCAAAGACCCGATCATGCGGAATCCCAAGATAATCTGCCATCCGCTCAAGTTTTGCCTCCCGGTCACCGGATGCAATGAATGTGGCCACCCCCATATGATGGAGCGTTCGAATCGTCTCTTCAGCACCTGGAAACGGGGTCCCTCCCGCAGTAACGGTAAACTCAATCCCTCCAAGTCCGATATTCACAATAACACCACTATTGAGGGCCACAATCGACTCTTCCCTAATCTTTGCCCAGATGATACGCATACACTCCTGCATATCCCCGAGCCGTGCCCGGGTATCCCCTTTTATCATCCTGCCAATATCATCGGCCTCTACTACCCGGCGCGTACAGGAGATCCCAAAACTGATCCCAAGATCGGTCATAAAGGAGGAGAAGAGATAATCCGGATGAGCTGCCATGATGTCACGGGAATGAGCATTTACCACACAGAGTACACGATTATCGTCGGCAAAGGTGAGCATGGTCGTCTCAATGTCAGGATAGAGAGAACCATTTATGACATTTTTTGCCATTCTGAACGTGTGAAGGAGAGTGCCTGCACTATCAAAGACAACCGCAATAGACATCCGTAATAGTGAGATCATTCTCAAGAGTGAATAATACCGATCCTGACAGATACCGTGAAAGGATCATAACAATCATCAGCTTCCAGGTGAAATACCCGGATTATGTTCAATTCCACCAGCCTCATTATCACGGTTGTCATGATCGGTGGGGCAGTCATTCTCCTCTCCCGGGAGGGATCCGGATACGCGTTTATTATTCCGGTGATCGCCTTTGCCCTTGTTGGCATTGTAGTATTCTTTATGGGTAGGACCCATTCCCGTGCCAGGCAGAACATCAGAGAATACCGTCGAAAGCCCAGAAACTGAACGGCTGACCAGAATCGCAGAGTGATGATACACCATCTCTTTGAGATCAGAGAACGAGAGTAATACCTGACATGATCCTTGATGAGACCATAGAGAAGATCAGAACTATGGAGATCCGGGGCGCGGGGCGTATCGCACGTGCTGCTGCAGCGGCTCTGAAAGGCCATTCAGAATCAATCAGGCCAGAAGATCTCCACGGATACCAGCAGGAGATGCACCGTGCCGGCACCCTTCTCTCAGATACGCGGCCAACAGCAGTCTCTCTGCCAAATGCAGTAAACCTGATAACCCGTCCGCTTCGGGACGCATCAGATCTTTCCGGGGCAAAGATGGCCCTTGAGGAGAGGGCAAGGACCTTTATCAACTCTTCAGAACACGCCGTCACGCGGATAGGGGAGATCGGTGCACGTCATATCAGAGACGGAGATGTGGTTATGACCCACTGCAATTCAGAAGCGGCCCTGAACTGCATCCTTACCGCGCACAAGCAGGGGATGGATTTTGAGGTGTATGCAACAGAAGTGAGACCGCGCAATCAAGGGCATATCACCATTAAAACCCTCTCTGATGCAGGAATACGAACAAATTTTATCGTCGATTCAGCAGCCCGCTACTTTATGAAAGAGGTGGACATCTGTATCACGGGTGCTGATGCAATAACGGTGAACGGGGCAGTCATTAACAAGATTGGGACATCACAGATAGCTCTTGCCGCAAAAGAAGCCAGGGTGAACGTTCTGGTCGCAGCGGAGACGTACAAGTTTGCCCCCCGCACCATACTTGGGGAGCGGATCCTCATCGAAGAGCGCCCTGCAGACGAAGTGCTCCCAGAATCTATCAGAAAAGAACTCCCGAATGTAACAGTTAGAAATCCCACCTTTGATATCACTCCTGCAGATTATATCGACCTCATAATCACTGAGCAGGGAGCAATCCCCCCCGAAATGGCGTATATCATCATAAAAGAACATCTCCAGTGGGATATGGACGATCTCTGTTCTGAATACCCATATTGCGAAGAGGAATAACCATGACAGATGTAACCGCAACATACTACTTCCGCCCAAAGGATGGAATAACACCTGAATGGGCTGCACAAGCAATTGCAGAAGAGCAGACAACCGGAACCTGGACTGAAATCTCAACCAGGGAGGAGTACGTCCATTATCTTGACGGAGAGGTCGGTGAGGTGACCCCTTCCGGAGCCGGATACCTGACAACGATAACATTTCCCTCTGAAATTTTTGAACAGGGAAATATCCCCCAGTATCTCTCAGTCGTTGCCGGAAACCTCTTTGGCCTCTCGCGTATCGCTGCAGTGCGTCTTCTGGATATGGATATCCCAAAGGAACTCATCCCCTATCAGGGTCCGAAATTTGGCATAGAAGGAGTAAGAAGACTTATCGGGACAACAGAACGGCCACATGTCGGGACCATCATCAAACCAAAGGTTGGCCTGAGTCCAGCCGATACCGCTGCAGTTGCCTATGAAGCAGCAATCGGAGGGGTCGATCTGATCAAGGATGACGAAACCCTCACCGATCAGAAGTTCTGCCCGCTTGCAGAACGCCTCCCCCTGGTGATGGAGCAACTCGACCGGGTAAAAAGTGAGACCGGCAGAACGGTCCTGTATGCCGTGAACATATCAACCGCAGGGGATCGAATAGTCGAAAGGGCTCAGCAGGCAGCAGATCTCGGGGCTAATATGCTGATGATCGACGTAATAGTCTGCGGATTTGATGCAATACGCGCGGTTGCTGAGCAGCCATCGATCAACCTCCCTCTTCATATTCACCGGACAATGCATGCAGCTATCACCCGGAACCGTGAACATGGGATCGCCATGCGTCCGTTCTGCAGGCTGGTCAGAATGCTTGGTGGAGATCAGCTCCATACCGGAACCGTCTCAGGCAAGATGGAACACGACATGCGGGAGCTGATCGGAGATAATAGAACACTTACTGACTCCTGGCAGGGCCTTAAGACAGTATTTCCGGTTGCTAGCGGCGGACTGCAGCCTGGCGGAGTAGAGACTGAGATAAAAACTCTGGGTAGAGATTTGATCCTTCAGGCAGGTGGAGGCATCCACGGCCATCCGGACGGTACCCGGGCCGGAGCCGCTGCGATGCGCCAGGCAGTTGACGCGGTAATGGAAGGGGTAAGCCTTACCACCTATGCACAGGATCATCACGAATTGAAACGGGCACTGGATAAATGGGGAACTGCATAAGTTATACCGCGATTAGAGGAGTTTGTGATATGGAACTTTCATTTGTCAAGCTGCACGGTAACGGGAACGACTTTATCCTCATCGACGAGTGGGAAGGAACACAGATTCCTGATGAGATGAAGGGGGAATTCGCGGCAGTATACTGCGATCGCAGAATGGGAATCGGTGGAGACGGGGTCCTATTCCTGGGAAGAACCAGCGAAGGATCTATCGCAATGCGCCTCTTTCAGCCAGACCAGAGTGAGGCTGAAATGTGCGGGAATGGGATCAGATGCCTGGTCAGGTATGCCTTTGATAAGGGGTATGTCAGGGAAGAATGTTCAGTTCAGACCATCGCTGGCAACATCGCCGCCAAAGCAGGGTATGATGATGACGGGGACTTCTTTGCTGAGATAACCATGACTGAACCCAAATTTGACGCTCCCTCTATCCCGGCAAAGGGATCAGGGGACTTTCATGAATTTATTAATGGGTATGAGGTCTATGCTGCCAACACCGGAGTGCCCCATGCAGTCATTTTTGTCCAGGATCTAGAAATTCTCGACATATGCAAAATAGCGCCCGCAATAAGAAACAGCCAGTTCTTTAAAAACGGGGCAAATGTCAACTTTGTCCAGGTAACCGGAAAGGACAGCATCAGTGTCAGGACCTTTGAACGGGGTGTGGAATGGGAGACACTCTCCTGCGGCACCGGTGCAACTGCATCAGCAGCAGTAGCTCATCACCTCGGAAAGACAGGTCCGGTTGTGGAAGTCGAGACGGAGGGAGGCCCGCTCACGATCACCCTGACAGAAGGAGCCAAGATGAAAGGGCCGGCGGACTCTGTTTTTTCAGGGATCCTTAGCCATTAATCAGGCCAGCTGAACTACACTATCCTTTTTTCAGCATAATCAGAGTGATTCTGGAGATGCTCATCACCAGAAGCAGGATCCCCCAGAGCATTCCAAGCATAATTATCACGCGGGTGAGGGGATCCTGACCAGAGATACTCCCCCCCTGCAGGGTAAGTATTGCGATCCCGGAGAATAGTCCACTAGCAAGGAGAGAACCGCCTGGGCCTGTCTGTACTGCAGTAGTACTGCTGTCGAAGAGAAACAAGCTAAACCCCAAAACAGTCCCGGATAGCAGATACAGCACAGCCATTGCGATGAACAGATCCGAGACTACTGATTCAAACCGAAGAAATGCAGCAACACTCCACCCAAGAAGAAGAATGAGGAACAACAGAACGCAGAACTGCCCAATTATCAGAAGCTGGGGAGCCGCAGCCCAGATTGAGACCCAGAGGAGTTCAAGTGAGACCAGGCAGAGGATCCCTGAGAGCAGAAACCGATGACGGGCCCCCCGCATCACCCAGACACCAGTAACCAGGAGAAACGAGAGAAAGAGGATGAGAACTGGCAGGCTGAACTGACTGCTCCCTGCGAGTACCGGATACACCAGAAGGAGCGGGAGCAGACCGATGAGGAGGAAGAGAAAACCCTGACGAAATGCATCCTGTTCTGAACTCAAACCGTCTCTGACCTTCATACCCGTACCAGTCATGGGAGAATATTATATCCCCCCGGATATGAGTATTTCACCAATGATCCCATACTCAGGGGATATCTTTAATGCAGAATCTATGCAATCATCTGTAACTGTCAAGGACGAGAACGGGGGACGCCCATGAGTAACGAGATCAGCATACAAGAATCAAAACGCTGGAGGGAAGAGGGGAATAAATTCAGTACCCTTCAGAAGTTTGAAGAAGCGATCAGATGTTATGATAAGGCCATCACCCTCGATCCCACCGATCAGGAGAGCCTCTTTCAAAAGGGCCTTGCCATGATGCACCTTATCCGCTACCAGGAGGCAGTTGAGGCATTTGAACAGGCGATCCTGATAAATGATCATGATTTCAGGTCCTGGCTGTATATGGGGATTAATTACTTTTTTATGGGTCGGTACAGCAAATCGATCCCCTGTTTCAATATGGTCCTGGAGATAGATCCGAAGAATGTCCATGCATTGAGTAACAAAGGCTCTGCACTGGCTGAGCTGGATAAGCATGCTGATTCAGTCAGCTGTTTTGATCGGATCCTTGAACTGATACCGGGAGATATTAATGCCCTGTATAACAAGGGAATCAGCCTGCAGAAGATGAAAGCATACAAAGATGCCATCAGCTGCTTCAAACAAATACTGAAACAGGATCCCGAAGATGCAGACAGCTGGTTTGAGATGGGGAACTGTTTTGCGCGATATGACAACTGTAAGGAAGCACTCAAGTGCTATGACCGGGTGATCAGGATTGAACCAAATCATGCTGAAGTCTATGATGCAAAGATTGAATGCCTAAGATCCCTGGGCCTTGATGAAGAGGCCGAACAGGTTGTTGCCAAACGTGATATGGATGACGCCTGGTAACTCCTCCTGACTTTTTTCTAATACCTGGTCTCGAATCTTTAAAAAATGAGAATCAGGTGACCGTAACGGTCTTCACGTAGGCCCGTCCAAATAAGACCTCGACACCAGAACCCTCACGGGCAGCCTGATATTTGAGCGTGTAAGATCCAGGCTTTGACGGTGCAGTAAATGAGAACTTCATATCGTGAGAGGTACCTGAAGCAAGTTTTGTACTGATCGGAACCTGCATCCACTTCGTACCATACGTAGCAGCATCCTCAAGAGCAAGCACTCCTATCTGATGCTGATCAATCCAGTCATCAGAACCATCATTGAAGATGGTCAGACTTACCTCATACTTCTGTTTGGCCTGCATCTGATCCGGGATAGTGTCACTAATGATCAACGCATGGATACCAGAAATGATTGAAGAGGGTGTTGGTACTGGTTCTCTCACCGGTGGGGCAGTAACGCCAGCAGGGATGCCACCACTGGGCAGTAGGAGAGGATGGGAATCAACAGCACCAACACCAGGATCATATGGGCTGTCACCAATTCCATCATTATCCTTGTCAGTTATTCCTGCAGAAGAAGAAACAGAGATTCCATTGCTTGCCCAATAATTCCCGCCCAGCAGGTTTCCACCGACAATATTTACCCCAACCCTCCGATCACCGGATAACACAATCCCGCTGCTCCCAGGATCCGTAAGGATATTACGCCCGTTATCAAGGAGATTATTGATAATGCTTATTCCGATAGTGTCTTCAATCCTTATTCCTCCTTCCCGGTTTGAAGATATCACACAATCAAAAATCTCAGCACCCGGTGCATCACGAATAAGTAACCCATATGGATTATTATCCACAATTGTGCAGGATGAAAACCAGGTATGAGCACCACTGACCTCAATGCCTGAACCTGCACTCCCGATGACTGATGACGATGAGATGGCTGCACCAGTCTGGTTTCTTAGCATCATCCCTGTACCTGATGATGATATGACAGCTCCGGTGATGGTAAGGTTCCTGGGAGACCCTGATGCAACCATGGATGCCTGGTCCTGAGAATGATCAACACCCCAGATGAACTCAGATGAGTTTATTCCTTCGCCATATATCCCACACGCCTCATGACTGATGGACACATTTCTGATCGTAACACCAGACACGGGTCGGCCTGAGAGATCAAAGAGACTGATCCATATCCCAGCAGAAGAAGTGCCAAGTACTGCAGGGGAGATTCCATGATCCTGCCCATCAAAGATCACCGATGAGGAAGCGATAATCACTCCTACCGGATACTGATGTGTAATATTCTGTTCAAGGGTGTACGTGCCAGGCTCAGTAATATAGACATAATCGCCGGTATACGGAGTGGTGGCCAGAGGGGGAAAGACTACCGGCTGATCCTCTGCAGCAGACAACTGAACGGCCATGAAGAGTGATAGGAATATAAAGAGTAATGTGACCAGAGCGGAAAAAATTCGATAATACGTTGCAGATCCTCCTGAACCTGCTGTGGACAGTAGGTGTAAGATCAGATCTGCACCAGACCATTTATGGCTTTTCAGGTGAAGCACTCCCACCTGAGTCTGCGCCGACAAGAGAGATGCCATCCTGAACCATGATAAAATCAAGAAATTCTCCTTCGGGCCGGGAGTGGTGCTTCACAACACGGATACGCCGGGATGTACTGTTCTTTTCGATTCTAAGAATCACTTTGGAGAGATGAAAGAGACTGGTTCCCCCAAGAGGGCAGAAATCATTCTTTGATGGATCCATATAAATCTGATTGGTAACCAGAACCGGGATATCATACCGTTTAGCATAGCCAAGCAGCATCACCATCTGGCGACTCAGACGCTGAAGAGAATCCTGGCCGTGTTCCAGTTCGGTCCGGTATAGACCCGTTGCTGAGTCAACCACAATCAAACCGGCATTTCTGGTTCCAAGGATAGTTCCTGCATCAAGGATCATGGAGGCCTGTTGATCAAAATCCGCTGCTTCATACAGATAAAACCGTTCAGAAAGTTCTTCTGCCTCACCGGTTGCCACCTGGGAGAACCGGTCAACTGAGAAACTTTCAGTATCAATATAGATAACTGATTTTCCTGCGCGGAGAACACTGACCGCAGCGATGAGACAGAACGTAGATTTTCCGGATCCTGGCTCCCCGTAGATCTGGGTGATCATCTTACGTGGATATCCCCCACCAATCAACCGGTCTATCGGGTCACATCCACTCGGTTCATAGTACCGGCTTACTGCCGGTAACCCTGCTTTTGGTGTACCCTCTCCCATGCTGCCTCCTCAACCTCCCGAATCACTCTGCTTACCTGTAGATTATTTCCCTCTGCAAACATACGGGCTGACTCATACTCAGCCTTCAGAGTATAGCATTCCCCATCCATCAGGCCATACTTGACCGGTATTATCCCGGAGTGACCAGCGATGCTGATACTGATCTCCTCGATGTGCCGTTCAGCAATGAATCGGTGAACTGAAGGGATAGACCTGATCCCAAGCGTACCCAATACCCTGGCCATTATACCGGCAAGGCGCTCTGAGTCTTCAGGCAGGCTTATCACCCGTACCAGCTGGCCAGGCCTTCCTTTCTTCATAAGGAGGGGGATAGAGCACGCATCCCGTGCCCCCTCTTCGATCACCCTGTTGAGGAGATATCCAATGAGCTCTCCCGAGACATCATCAACATTTGTCTCAAGGATATCGACCTGATCTCCGGATAGCCCTTCACCCGAATCAAGGAGGATAAGCCTGAGAACATTTGGTATCTGGGGATCATCCCGATCCCCTGCACCATATCCGATTCTAATTATTCTTCCGGTTGCAGCAGTCCTCACCGATTCCATACAGAAGCCGGCAAGGAGTGCGGCCCCGGTCGGCGTACAGAACTCACCATCCCCACCCCCGGTCTTCACCAGGAGATTACTGCCGGCAAGGATGGCAGCAGTCGCCGGGGCCGGGACCGGGTAGAGACCATGAGCCATTCGTACCATACCTGAACCAGTCGCAACAGGCAGAACCTGAATCAGATCCGGTGCAAGGAGAGTGAACGCCATACAGGAACCGATAACATCAGCTATCGCATCATCAGCCCCGACCTCATGAAAATGAGATAACTCACCATGAACTGACCGCTCTCCACCGGCTATCAGTCTGAAGATCCCTTCTGCCCTGACGATGACTGAAGCAGGAGCATCTGCTTCCCTGACCCTGGCTATCACCTCATCCAGACTGCGGTGAGCCGGGCCTGCATGAGTGTGTATCTTCACAGCACGGATTCCCGCACGGGTCACTGAGGTGACCGACGGGGTGGCAACAACAGATGCCATCGCTCTGATTACCGGATCCTGCTCCACGCCAAGGTCCAGAAGAGCACCAAGGAGCATGTCACCAGCAGCCCCGTGGAACGGGTCTATCGCGAGAATCCTCATGATTTGCTATACTTATAAATCCCCGGATATAAGATTGTTAGGTAATGTCGGAGTCTTATCTTAAAGTTGACAGTGCGTATCCAGGAGATCAGGGGGGGGGAAAAGCCCGCCTGGACCCCGAGACGATGCTGCAGCTCAAACTGTCTCCGGGGGATATCATCAGTATCACTGGAAAATCCCCAACGGTGGCAAAAGTCTGGCGTTCACAGGTGAACGACTGGAACCAGCATAAGATCCGGATCGATAATTTCACCCGGATGAATGCAAACGTCTCGATCGGCGACACAGTAAAAGTCACCAGAATCGAAGAGGTCATTCAGGCAGTGACCGTGGTTCTCGCACCCCCTGAAGATCTTCCCCGCAATATTCCTCCTGCAGATGCATCATCAATCCATCATCATCTCATTGATTTTCCCATAGCACTTGGAGATTCGGTCCCGGTCCCCATCGGCATGCCATTCATTCAGCCTCAGATGGTTGCATATAAGGTAATCGATATCGAGCCACGTGAAGCATCCATAATCAGCCAGAAGACCGAGGTCATTATCTCTGACAAGCCGGTCAGTGGATTTGAGGGAATCAGCCAGATCACTTATGAGGACATCGGGGGCCTCCGTGACGAACTCCAGCGGCTCCGTGAGACGATTGAGCTCCCGATGCGCCACCCTGAACTCTTCAGACGACTTGGAATTGAACCGCCGAAAGGGGTTCTCCTCTTCGGTCCGCCCGGAACAGGAAAGACCCTCATTGCAAAAGCGGTTGCAAACGAGTCAGGTGCCCATTTCATCCCGATAGCAGGGCCTGAGGTTATCTCAAAGTACTACGGGGAGAGTGAACAGCGGCTCCGTGAGGTCTTTGACGAGGCTGAAGAGAATGCTCCGGCGATCATCTTTATTGATGAACTTGATTCAATAACGCCAAAGCGTGAGGAGGTTACCGGTGAGGTTGAACGGCGGGTTGTTGCCCAGCTCCTGACCATGATGGACGGGCTTGAGGAGCGTGGCCAGGTTATCGTGATTGGTGCGACAAACCGGCTCGATGCAATAGATCCAGCTCTTCGCAGACCAGGTAGATTTGATCGGGAGATAGAGATAGGTGTCCCTGCCGAACCGGACCGGACTGACATTCTTAAAATCCACACCAGAGGGATGCCGCTTGAAGAGGATGTCAACCTTGAAGAACTCTCTGCGCGGACCCATGGGTATACCGGTGCAGATCTCGCTGCACTTGCCAGGGAAGCGGCAATCAGAGCACTCAGACGATACCTTCCACAGATCGACCTGGATGAGGAGGAAATACCCCAGGAGATCCTCGATACCATGGTCGTGACCGGAAAGGACTTCAAACAGGCATTGAGGGAGATCACCCCGTCAGGAATGCGTGAGGTCATGCTTGAGGTCTCGCACCTCCGCTGGCAGGATGTAGGAGGGCTGGCAAATGCTATTGAAGAGATCCGCGAGGCGGTAGAGTACCCCCTCACCAGGCGGGATCAGTTTGATGAACTGGGGATTCATGCACCGCGAGGGGTTCTCCTCTATGGTCCTCCGGGAACCGGAAAGACCCTTATTGCAAAAGCAGTCGCAAATGAGTCAGGCGCTAACTTTATCGCTGTCAGAGGCCCCCAACTCCTCTCAAAATGGGTTGGTGAATCAGAACGTGCAGTCAGAGAGATATTCAAGAAAGCCAGACAGGTCTCACCAGCCATCATCTTCTTTGACGAGCTGGACGCCCTGACTCCTGCCAGAGGATCATCAGGTGATAGTCACACGATGGAGAGTGTGCTCAATCAATTCCTGACTGAGATGGACGGGCTGCAGGACCTCAGGGATGTCGTGGTGATGGGGGCGACAAACCGCCCAGACATCATTGATCCGGCCCTGCTCAGGACAGGCAGATTTGATCGACTGATCTATATTGATGAGCCTGATATGCAGGATCGTACCGAAATCATGCGAATTCATGCCAGAATGATGCCAATTGAAGGTTCTTCAACAGATGAACTTGTGGATCTTCTGGAGTCCTATACCGAGGATGATATCGAGCGGCTCGCTCCGGTTCTTGAACGGGACCGTACCTACTCTGCTGAAGAGATGGGAGAGATCCTCAAAGGGCACGGATCCGGTGAAGGCACCCTGACCAGGACGGTTCGACGGAGAGCGATGATAGAACTCTTTGAAAAACTGGGGGTACGGGTGACAGATAAACCTGCAGAGGCGATCTTTACCGATATTGCAGCACGAACGGAGGGATTTGTTGGTGCAGACCTTGAAGGACTCTGCCGTGAAGCAGGGATTTTTGCGATGCGGGATCAGGCAACCAGGGTGAGGGTACAGCACTTTGAACTGGCTCTGGCAAAGGTTCATCCAACCATGAATAAGAACCTTCGTGAGGCTTATCAGAAGATACAGACTCACTTCAAGGGAGGGCTGCCCAAGGAGGTCCAGCCCCCCGAATACCAGTAATTTTTTTTGGGACCTTTTACACAACGGGTGGCCGCCAGATAACTGTGGCGCCCTCATTCCAGAGCGGGGTAAACCCTGCTGCAGCAAATACCCCGGGATCAGTAATTTTGTAGAGTGAATACTCCGGATAGCCGGTATAGAGCAGCGTTGCCCCATACTTTTTCATGATCCCTGCCGCCTCCTGAGGCTTGGTATAGATCCGGGTCACATCAGAAAGCCGCTCTTCCAGAGAGGATGGTGTGCGATAGAGATGCTCCCGGCCATAACTCCCAAGAACAGCAGGTATGCCCGTAAAGGTCGATACTCGTGAGTAATATTTTGCCACGGTATCCTCATCGGTCTGCTCCTTATTGACCCCTTCGACGATCACCTCACCAGCTGGGAGTGTCTTTAGATAGGTGAGAGCATTGTACTCTTCGGGCCAGATTTTATGCTCTATCCATGCACTTCCGTCAAGCGTCGGAGGAGTAGGCCCAGGCATCCCAAGAATGAGAACAGTTACAGGAAACGAGAGAATACCAACTACTAGCAGAATGATTACCCCTTTGCGCATTACGACCGATTCCTGAAGGGGCCTCCATGTATCCAAACTCCGGGCGATGTAAATCCAGACAGGAATACTCAGGAGGAACCAGGCAACAAAGTAAAACTTATAGGTGGTGTTCATCCGGTCTATCCCGTTACTGTCGATAAGGGAGAAGAACTCACAGAAGAGGAGGACTCCAAGACCGGATGCTGCAAGCAGATCCATAGGGGAAGAGAGTCTGCGTCTGATGAGGACAAGCAGGGGGATCAGAGTCAGAGTTGCAGAGATGAATCCAAAGAGAGTTGGAATGAGTCCGACCAGGATCAGGTCAGGAGATCTCAGGAGATCTGATCTGATAGCGATATATAATACCAGAAGCAGTATCCCATGAATCAAAAGATATGCCATGGGATCAGACGAAAACGGATTCCATGCAATACCCCTCACACCGGTCTTGTCCATCTGAAACAGAAACGGGAGATAGAGAAGAATTGAACCCACTGGAATGAGAATCCAGAATCTGATTAATAAATCTGGACAAAAAGTCCGGATCTCCCGGCACCACCATTTAAATGACTGGGAGCAATCCTGACCCCTGTCCAGGAGCCGATCCCTGCAGAGTATTACTCCGCAGAGAAGCAGAATTGGTCCGTATATCAGGGTATCCCAGGAGTGCATCGGGAACATACTCCCCAGACAGAGGATGCACAGAGCGGTGCACCCATACCACTCACTCTTCCCAAGATCTTTCCAGGATTTCAGGATATAACAGAGCAGGAAGATCATGAGCACCTGGTTAATCATCCCGATGGCATACGCCCGTGGACTTCCAATAAAGAGAGCGGTAAGTGGATTTTCAGTGATAGCGCCAGGAATAACCCTGAATGTCCCATTTAAGAGAGCATTAAATGGGATACCCTGCTGAATCATCGAGGGGATATTTAAAAAGAGAACAGGATATGAGATCGCCAGGGTTGCAAGGGGAAGGTATCGATACCGGATCAGGAAGAGCGTGGAGATGGCATAAATAAGGAGAGCTGTGACTGCAAAGACGGTAGGTATAATCAGGTGGTAAACGACCACTGAAGGAATACTCGTAAGAATCCCAAGGGTAGCATAGGTCCATTGGGAAAGATAATAATACCCGGTCAGCGCCCCACCAGAATACCAGGCATCATGTGGAGGTACCAGGGGATCCAGCATCATTGATGCCAGGTACATATGGTCAGTAAACCGCTCAAATGAAACATCTATGTCAGGATTATACAGGATCTTTACACCAAGTGTGAGGAGAAAGACAACAAGAAACAGGATATGCCAGTCCCGATGAACGTTCAATGAATGAAGAGATATACTCCGCGAATATACCCCATATCCAAACAGAAGAAGAAAAGGTATCAGAGCGAACAATATTGAAAGACCGATAAGAGTTGAATACCATGCCACCAAGGTCAGGAGGAGCAGGGATGTTGCATATGACACCGGAACCAAATATGGCTCCTTCAGCCACCTCATACAGGGAATGAGGGATATCTGTAGAAAGAAAAGTACAATCAACCATATGACAACACTGAAGCTCTGATATTCAACTGGATATCCCATATTAAACCACCATAATAACACCAAGGACAATAATTTTTGGGTTTTTTCTAACCCATCGCCAAATAATTAAACCTTCATCGATCATGTTACAGCCTCGAGCTGCTATGGTAACCCACCCGGAGCCCGCCAGACGGTAGTCATATTTTCATGAAAGATCGGCGTGAACCCATACGACGCATACACATCAGGATTATTCATCTCATAAGCCCTGATCTCCGGAGTTCCCACATACAACAGGGTTGAATTATACACGGACATCAACGCTCTTGCCTTTTCGGGATGCCGATAGATAGCAATGACATCCTCTGTCCGCTTTTTAACCGCCGATGTACCACGATACATCTCTTCACGGTAATAACTCCCTACCAATGAGGGTATTCCCGTGTAGGTCGAAACCCGGCAGAAATACTTCATAGAGTCATCCTGATCAAAACTTTTAGCCACAACCCCTTCAATGAGGTACTCATCTCCCCCGAGTGATCTGAGAAAGGTAATTGCATCATACTCTTCCTGGCCGACATACGAGCTGACAAACGCGGTACCATCAAGTGAAGGAGCCCAGTAGGGAATCCCGGCAAGGAATGTCAGGGGGAAGAGCAGTGCTGCACCAGCAATCAATATCGCCACCATCTTCTGCCTGGATTCATTGCTAATGAGGGGAGAACCCTGAAGGAACCGACCGATCAGAATCAGTGAGACCAGCCCTAGAAGAACCCACGAAGTGAAATAGAATTTATAGATCGTGTTTGCCCGATCCGGCTGCCCATCCCACATCATTGCGAAGAACTCACAGAAGAGGATACACAAAAGCCCGATGAATGCGAGGAGTTCTTCCTGATTTTTCAACCGACGAAAGAGCAGGTATATGATCGGGATAAGGATGACTGCAGCCGAGTAAAAGCCGGATAGAGCAAAGATGGCAGGGATTATCAGAAGGAGAGGGGTCTTACGGAGATCATCCCATATCCAGAGCATAAGGATAATGAGAAAGAATCCATGAACGAGGAGGAATGGAATCAGGGGCGTTGGAGAGAGATTTAGAGTGACACCCTGCATCCGGCCTTTATCAAGTCCCATCAGGAACGGGAGATAGAGGAGAGATGAGATGATCGGAACAAGGAAAATGAAGAGTAATGCTGATGAACCAGCAGAATCCCGAAGGATGCTGAGAACATCTCCATCTCTGACAGATCTAACCTTTCCACTGAGGTGGTCTGCCCAGGACCTGATACTCTGCATCTCTTCTCCTGAACCCATACCATAACGCAGTGAGATTACCAGACCTGTGAGCATTATCAGAGGAAGATAGATGAGAGCATCCCAGGTGTGAAGCGGGATGAATGTGCCAATACCCAGGGATGCCAGAAGGGCGATTCCGATCCGCTCCCGTGCCCGGATTTCCCCCCAGAACCTGAACACATAGATAACCAGAAACAAAAGAAGCGTCTGAATCAGAAGACCTACTGCATACGGTCTCGGGCTCCCAATGAAGAGAGCACTGACCGGGTTTTCAGTAACAGCCCCAGGGATGATTCCAATCGTTGCATTCAGGATCATTCTGAGAGATATTCCCTCAATCAGGAGGCCAATTACAGATTTCGGGAACGCGGGGTATGGGATGATGAGAAGCAGCACCGGGAGAAACCGGTACCTGGTCAGAAGCAGAGTACCACAGGCATAGAGCATCACCGCTGCACATGCGAAAACGCTTGGGATGATCAGGTGATACACAACTGACGGGGGGAGACTGAGGATATGACCGGGTATGGCTCCCATCCATGCCGCAAGATAGTAATACCAGTTCAGGCTGCTCCCTGCAAACCAGCCATCAAGAGGAGGGATTTCAGGAGAACGCATGATGGTTGTAAGAAGCATCGAGTCCACAAATTTCTCAAACGAGATATCTATGGCCGGATTATAGAAGATCTTTGCGATCAGCGTCAGGAAGAATGTCCCCCCTGCAATGAGGAACCAGACTCTTCCTTCATAGAAATCAGAGGTCTTCAACTCTTGTGTCCTGAACCAGGAGATCAGAAGAGCCAAAGGTACTACCAGAACGAGGTGGACCGGCAGGGTCAGTAATGCAAGATACCAGCTGATAAGCGTTGAGAAGAGGAGAGAGACCGGAAACGAGAGTGGGAGGGCGTACTCTCTACTCACCCGCCTGAGGAGAGGCCAGAGAGCGATCTGAAAGAGAAGGATATACAGGATCCAGAGAATTACTGCTGATAGTTGAACAAAGATATCCATCAGGGTCACCCTGCCTGAACCGGGAGAACCCGGATCAATGCACTGTTGTTGACAGCATAGACCGGTTCGAGACCATCCGGGGAGATACTGACATTCTTATACCTGGCAACTTCCAGATTACTTATAACCATATATGAACAGTTATACTTCCTCAGGACGTCCATTGTTGCCGAAGGATCTGTATAGAGTCGTTCAACATCTAAAACCCGTTCACCAATGGCCTCACGGTCTCCCCGCCACTGACCCTCGACCGATGGCCAGCCGATGATAGCAGGAACCCCAGTGAATGAGGCAATCCGGGCATAATAGTCAAAATCACCGACTGCCTCAGCGATACAGACCGCACCGGGATCCTGCCGGATCATCTCGATCATCACAGCATCTTCGGGCTGATGAATCTCCATATATGCTGCCCCATCCAGTGAAAAAATTGAGAATATCGGCTCTACCGGAGCAGCAACCAGAGCCACGAGGATGAGAATACATGCCAGAGTCACAAAGCCCAGGGATCGGCGGGGACTATCGCTCCCACTCCTGAGAGCAGCCAGCCATGGAGCACCAATTCCGATGAGACTGACCCAGAGGAGTGGCCAAGCAGCAAGGGAGAGTTTAAAGACAGTATTGAATCGAGAGAGAGGATCCCCGGTCTCTTGAAAGTATACAATCTCGGTGAGCAGGAGCACGAGAAGTGAGAAGGCCATGAGGATATCATACCTACAACGATTCAGTTTCAGGATAAGATATGTGATAAGAATCAGAAGCAATCCGGCTGATGCATATCCGAGAAGTCCCAGGATGATACCGAAAATGAGAACGTAAGGCTTTGCCAGGATATCAGATCGTAGATACCAGACTAATGGAAGAAGAATTAGGCCGTGAACAAGGATATAGAGCCAGAGGTTAGAGGGGCTTGTCACGATACCAATCCCTTGCAGGCCCTTTATGTGCATCTGGAAAAGATACGGCAGAATTACAAAAGCCATTGGTGCGAGCAGGCAGGCAAGGGTGATACCAGCATCCCAGTACTCCCCCGGTTCTCTTTGAGATCTGGTGTCCTGGTAGACCAGATACCCCACAACCCCAAGCACTAGCGGATAATATACAAAGAGATCCCAGGTATTCTGGGTGAAGATAACCCCCGCAGATAAACCCATTATCAGACAGAGAACCCGCTTACCGGCCTTTCCCAGAGCTGTCCATTGATACAGGGTGGCTATCACCAGGAAGAGGAGAAAGATCTGATTTGCACATGCGGTGACATGAGGATGGGGAATTCCCCTGAGTAACTCATGAAGCGGATAGTTACTCCCCACGCCCGGGATAACATCCACGCTCTTTTCGAGCGCTGCTGTAAAGTCCTGCCAACCTCCATTTAAGAGAAGTAATCCCAGTGACGGAGTTGGTACCACCATGATGAACAAGGGTAGGAATGCAAACCGTGGGATGATCATCCTCCCAATGCCATAGAGGAAGAGGGCTGAAAGACCGACGATGGTTGGGAGGATCAGATTGTAGACAACCGTCGGGGGAACCTGCCCGGCAAGACCTATGATCGAGAAGATCCAATGAGAGAAGTAATAGTAGATATCAAGAACGCCTCCGGCATAGTGTGGGTCCAGCGGGGTCACCACCGGGTTTCGCATAATTGAGGCGATGATCCCCATGTCAAGAAACCGCTCATTGGCATAGATGGCTGAGTTCTTTAGCCTGGTGATCAGCATTCCCATGAAGAAGACCAGGAACAATCCATCCCACCAGACAACAGACCTGAAAACTTCACGTGAATACTGACCAGTAAGCAGATAAAATGCAAAGAGGACCATGAAGGGAAGGAAGATCAGCAGTGGGGGGATCTTCAGCAGTGACAACCACCAGCTTCCGATACCGCAAAGCAGGAGCGAGAGCATATACGAGATTGGATATGAGATATCGGCAGGTAACCGGCTCCTGAGGGGTGGCCAACAGGCAAAATGGAGAACAGTAATGACAATAAGCCACCTGACAACAAAGAGAACCTGATCGATCGGAGTATACATCTGGATCACCGCGATTAGTGAGTACCTATCATACCAGAAACATCATAAGCGTCACGGAGCCATTGAGGTCGTGACATCTTTATGCATCAAAGTACATACTTGTGAATCAGTAATATGTTCAATATCACCTCTTTTCTGGATATCAGAGCAAAGGAAGAACCAGATAAGATAATTTTGATCCATCCGACATCAGGCAGGGAATATACCTGGGAGAATGTGTGTGGTACGGTCCGCAGTATGAGTACAGGACTATGCAGATTGGGAATCACAAAAGGTGACCGGGTGGTACTTTTTCTCGGAAGTTCGCCAGAGTATCTCCTTTGGTACTTTGCTATCTGGAGGATCGGAGCGGTGGTGGTACCGGCCAATAGTGTCTACCGCGGGGAAGAGCTCTCATATGTTGTAGAAGACTCAGGAGCCTCCTGCTTAATCACCGATGATGAAGGCCTAGAGGTAGCAAGAACAGTAGCCCGGGATCTGCAGGTCCCTCACCTTATTGCACCGAGCGGGGGGACCACCTCCTGGGATGAGATAGTTTTGTGTCCCCCTCTGAACCGTCCGGTCCCCTGCCATGGTGATGATATATGTCAGATTCAGTATACCTCAGGAACAACCGGCAGGCCAAAAGGCGCCGTGCTAACCCACTCAGGGTGGGCTGCAGCGCTCTCATCAGAGGCTGAAGCTCTTGATCTAACTAGTGATGATCGGTACCTCGGGATATATCCCATGGGACATGTCGGGATCAGCTGGGGAATATCAGTGCTCAAGACGGGTGGATCCTGGGTCATCATGGAGCGGTTCCAGCTTGAGGCATATATCAACCTCATTGAAGCTTACCGGATAACTATCCTGTCCGGAATGCCCCCGGTCATCCACAGCCTGGTAGAGTCACCTTCCGGAACAGAAGCGCGGTTTAAATCGGTCAGAAGGATCATTAGCGGGGGTGGACCGATGCACTCCCCAACCTGGCATGCTTTCCATACCCGGTTTGCAATCCCGATTATCAATGCATATGGACTCTCTGAGACCATTGTCCTTGGTGCTGGAACAGTGGTAAGACCTGATCACTATCCACATGCTGATGAGTTCAATAGTGTAGGGACACCAGTAGGATACACTGAGGTGAAGATAGTTGATACAGAGGATCCCTCGTATGAGTCTGCTCCCGGCTCCCAGGGGGAGATAGCCCTTCGGGGCCCAGGGGTAGCTAAAGGGTACTGGAATAAGCCTGAGGATACCAAAGCAGTATTCCTGCCTGATGGATGGTTCCTGACCGGGGACATTGGATTTCTGGACAAAGACGGGATGCTGGTCATAACTGATCGCAAAAAGGATATGATCATCATGTCAGGATGGAAGGTGTATCCCACAGAGGTTGAACATATCCTGATAAGACACCCCAAGGTCGCCGACATTGCAATTTTTGGATATCCGGATGAGGAGAAAGGGGAGATACCAGCTGCAGCAGTTGTTCTCCGTGACGGGTGTGAGTTGACTCAGGAAGAACTTACAGCATATGCGCGAGAACATCTTGCAGGATATAAGATTCCCAGGCGGATGATCGTGGTGGAGAGTCTCCCCCGTGCAAATGGATGGAAACTGATGAGAAGAGAACTTCGTAACCAGGATCTGGCCTCATGAAAAGAAAGAAGGGCGGAGTCAGGCTGCAGGCTGGCCGCAGTAACCGGTTGCAACCTGTTGCAACAGACTATTTCACACCCCAATTATAAAACAAATCAATCAGCAGGGGAAAAGGGGTCACAAAATGATTGGGGGCAACACACAGAAACCAATATCAAGGCATAATTCAGGATCCAGACAGAATAATCACGCAACTACTGATGAAACAAGATGGATACCGGTTCACTACTGCTTGAGCAGCACAACATTATCTGCTGTTTCATACAATACTAGTATGTCACAGGATGACCTGTGAGCACCTGAGCATCACTTCACCTGAATCTCTCTCCAAAATACAACACGTCTTCTGATCCAGAAGACAGAAAATATTAAAGAATAGCACAAAACTGGACAGATATCTCCTACTCTTGCCAGTATGTTGGTGTTTCCCGTATCTGGATACTCTCCAGTTACATCCATCCTCCTGCGATGACTACCTCCGGGATTAGGTCCCGGAGACATATATACTGATATATTTGTTTTATTGAAGTGGATCAGTTGCATTCACCGGTCGAGGCCCCCGATAGGCAAGGGCTCCGGTATTGGTCATAATATCATTGAAGCTGACAACAAGACCAGAACTCCCCATCATATATGTCAGATTAAGGTCTGACGTATTTCTTCCGGCCATCGACTGCATAATGAGAAAATTCTCAAGGAGCTGACTCTCCTGTCGTACCGGCTGATGACTATCCATGATATAATTCCCGACCCCGGCCATGAGGATACCGCATACAGTCAGGATCACCAGAATAATGATGCGTTCGGGTTCAATGTGCGTCATATCATTTCAGGAGGATGATGTTACCCATCCCCCGCCGCCTTTTCTCGATAAGACCCATACTTTCAAGGATATCCAGCGAGCGGCTTACATTTGATTTCGAAAGGCCGGTCTTTTCTACGATATCACTTTGGGGAATCAGCCCGTCAGCATCCAGAATGGCCTGATAGATGTGCTGTTGATCCTCTTTTAAGGTAGGAAGCACCAATTCCCATCGCTTTCGTCTCTCCTCTAGGGGTGAAAATGGCGCTACATCCAGATCATGGGCAGAAGGAAGAGGAAGTGGGGGATTGACAATGTGGATCTGATCATATACCAGAAGAAAGACAGCACTGGTACAGACTGCCAGTGATGCTACGATGATGATCGCAACATCGGTCAGGGTAAAAATATCCCCAATATGCTCGGTCTGGATGATGAAATCCGCGCCGGAGCTCCATATCACAAGTGGTGTCGGATTAAGGAGTTTTATCCCGAGGAAAAAGACTGCAGATATGAAAACCGCTGCGGCTAGAACCTGATGTCCGTTCAGACCTGGAATGTGCATAGCTCTGTCGATATCTCCTGCACTCATGTTATGCGTATGATGTCAATAGTCTTTGTGACTGGATCGGTAACCAGTGAGTGAGACCACTCTTTATTGTCAGAGAAAAATGTTCAGGATCAGAGATCCTGACGGACCTTTCCTGCCGCCTCGCAGAGACGGATCAGTTTCATCTCTGCAACTTCTCTTGGAAGCATCCGCAGCCCACAGTCAGGATCAAGAAGAAGTCGCTCAGGGCCAAGTTCATCAACACCTTTTCTGATTCGGGTGCTTATTTCAGATACCTCTTCGATCTGAGAACGGGACGAATCTACACACCCAAGTCCGACATATTTTGACCCCAGATCCTGAGAAGAGAGGCAGGAGAGATTATCCGGATCCACACTTCCTTCAAAATCCAGAATATCGATCGGGATTTTCAGGATATCGTCAATTATCCGTGAGAGGGGACCACAGACATGCATACAGACCGGCACATCAAGATCCCGGGTGATCAACTCGATAGCCTCACGACCCAGATCCAGATCAGCAGTGCCGGTTGAGAATATCGGTTCATCGATCTGAAGCACGGTAATACCAAGCGAAGCCAGGGATTCTGCCTCTTTTCGGAGAGCATATGCGATATCAGGTATGAGCTCGTCTCTTCCCCGGTAGTTTGCACTGGCAAGATGGAGCCCATAAGAGAGAGTAGAAGGGCCGGTGATGATTCCTTTCACATGGGGGTGACGGGTTAGTGCATACCGCGTATCCCGGATGGTGATTGCCATATCAGCGGGCATCACCCTTCCGATAACATCTTTCCCTCTGATACCAGGGAGCATCGACGCAAAACTCCCAATCATGTCCCCTCTGACCTGTCCGTCAGAGATGATAGATATCCCGGCTGCTATCTGAGCATCAACCGATGTACAGACCGCTTCATGCCAGGGATCAAAGAGACTCCGCAGGGTACGCCTAGGCTCTGCTGGGAAACTACCGACCACGGTTGTCGGAAGAAGGATACCGGGAAGGAAGGACTCCATCTGCTCACCTCTCAGATATCAGGGAACAACCCGGTGCCGGTCACGCGGGAAAAGCACTGCTTCACGAACATTCTGAAGTCCGAGCATAGTCGTGACAAGACGATCAGCGCCAAGTCCCCACCCCGCATGCGGGGGCATGCCAAATCTGAATGGATTGAGGTAGAAGTCAAAGTTGTCTGGATTCAGACCTTTCTTTGCTATCTGCTCCACCAGTTGATCATGCTCATGGACACGCTGGGCACCACTGGAGAGTTCCATCCGGGGATGCATCATGTCAAAGGCTTTGCAGATCTCAGGCTCATCCTCATACGGCATAGCATAATATGGGCGGATTGATGACGGCCAGTCTATGATAAAGTAGTGTCGCCCCATCTCCTCACCGATTGCCCGTTCTGCGGCGGTCCCGATATCGTCGCCGAAAGCAATGGGATCCTCAATTTTTTTACTTGCGATCTCAATTGCTTCCGTGTAGGGAAGACGCGGGAAGTTCTTTTCAGGGATGGTGAACGAATCAAGACCAATATCAGCAATCGGACCGCTGCAGGTGGTATCTACAAATGAGTAGACTGACCTGACAAGGTCCTCAAGGATCTGCATAACATCACGATGATCAGCAAATGATACCTCAACGTCTATTGAGGTCGCTTCATTCAGATGTTTGGTGGTGTTGTGTTCTTCAGCCCTGAATATTGGGCCAATCTCATAGACACGCTCAAAACCGGCAGCCATCATCATCTGTTTGTACAATTGAGGGCTTTGGTTGAGGAACGCCTCCTTCTCAAAGTATGCAATCGGGAAGAGTTCTGTTCCCCCTTCTGTTGCTGCAGCGACGATTTTCGAGGTCGTTATTTCAATAAACTCGTTATCATAGAGGAAGTTCCGGGTTGCATGCTGAACAGCACTCCGGATCTTGAAGATCGCACTTACGCGCGGCCTTCTGGCATCAAGGAACCGGTTATCAAGCCGGGTATCAAGTTCTGCCGGGACCTTCTCGGCAACATCGAGGGGAAGCGGAGTTGCAGCTCTGCTGACCAGTTCAATCAGATCAGGGATAACCTCACGACCCCCTGGTGCCTTTGCTTCAGGTTTGACCGTGCCAACAACCCTTACAACTGACTCGCGCGATATGCTCTTCAGTGCTTCCACCACTTCTGGCGCTGCTTTCTTCTTAGGAATGGTCACCTGAATCAGGCCAGTCCGGTCGCGGAGCAGGAGGAACGCAAGACCACCAAGGTCACGAATCTCGTGTGCCCAGCCGGTGATATCAGCTGATGATGACTCCAGGGTGATTGTATTGATAGGAACCCGCATTTTCAACTCTAGTACATGGGCTTACCAGTTACCAAAACCTTTGGTCGATACGTCCCATTCACCCTGATATGATCAAGGTCGCAAGAACTTATGGACAGGTGTAGAAGTGTTAGGTACAGAAGAATCATGACCGCTAACTCATCAGATATTGATATTTTTTCAGGGAAGGGATCGGTGCTGATCACCGGAACCCGCCTTGGAACTGACATGGTAGATCTCTTTATCGACGATACCGGAGCAATCCAAGAGACTGGTGCAGGAATCGCGAGCAGATACCGAAGTGAGGCTGATCATATCATTGATGGCTCCGGGACTCTTGTGCTCCCAGGACTCGTGAACGCACATACCCATGCTGCAATGACACTCCTGCGCGGATATGCGGATGATATGCATCTGCAGCAATGGCTATCAGAGAAGATCTGGCCCCTTGAAGCACATCTGACCGGAGAAGATGTGTACTGGGGAACAAAACTGGCATGTCTGGAGATGATCCGGAGCGGGACCATTGCATTCAACGACATGTACTTCTTTATGGAGGATGCGGCCCGGGCAGTTGACGAGAGTGGGATCAGAGCGGTCCTGTCTCATGGATTTATCACCTTTGGAAGTCCGGAGAAGTTCGAAGCAGAGGTGAAGGCAACCGAGCGACTCGTCTCCCATATCAGAGCGATGAACAATCCACGCATTCTTCCGGCAGTGGGCCCTCACGCTCCCTATACAGTCCCCCCGGATCATCTCAAGTGGTGTGGCGAGTTCAGCCGTGATGAAAATATTATGCTCCATATCCACCTGAGCGAGACCCGAACAGAGGTTGAAGACTGCCAGGCAGCACATGGGGTAAAACCGGCATCTCTTCTGGATCAATGCGGATGCCTCTCGCCCAGAACCGTTGCAGCACATGGATGCTGGCTTGATGAAGAGGAGTGCCGTCTGCTTGCAGCACGAGGATCCCATGTTGCGCATAATCCGGTCAGCAACCTGAAACTCGCGACAGGCCGGGTGATGCCTTATCCGGATCTCAGGAGTGCCGGAGTAAACACAGCCCTTGCGACAGACGGGTGCTCTTCAAATAACAATCTCGATCTCTTTGAAGAAATGAAGGTTGCGGCCATCTCCCAGAAGTTCTTCTGGAATCAGGATACCCTCCTGCCAGCTCAGGAAGCCCTTGATATGGCCACCATTGCAGGAGCCCGGGCCCTGAATATCCCTGGCGGGCGGATCGCTCCGGGTCAGGCCGGAGATATTATTCTCCTCTCGCTCAGGCACCCCTCAATGGTCCCGCTCTACAACCCGGTCTCAAATGTTGTGTACGCTGCATCAGGCAGTTTAGTACAGACGGTTCTGTGTAATGGCCGCGTGCTGATGCATGAGGGATTCATCCCCGGAGAAGAAGATATTCTGGCAGGGGCAGCCGGGGCTGCTGCATCTCTACTCCATCGTTCAGAACCGGTGAACTCATAGACTAAATAATATGTCCAGAGGGTGATTATCAGGTATGCAATCAAGACGCGGATTTGCCCTGTTCCTCTGTATTGCCCTGCTGACTGTCGGCCAGGGAATGGCAGCATCAGATACGTACAGTTCAGGATCCTCATCAGATTTTGCCAACCTGATAGATACCCTGCTCGGATCAACAGAACTCAATAATATCTTCTCCCTGATTCTCACTTTTATTCTGCAGATCCTGGGGATACCCCTTTATTGACTTTTTTTTGCTGATACGCTTCATGGATGAACCGCATCAGATCCGTTGCTACGGTTGGTGTGATCATCAGCGTATCAGTTCGGAGAGCTCCTGGTACCTGAACCGGATCTCTAACGTCCTGGATAAAGAGATCGATCAGATCCCCATAGATCTCTGCTACTCCCGCAGATGTTGGCTCCAGCCCTTGGGCAATCATGAGATCCCGGGCAGGACCTGAAACCGGTCGATCGCCGATGAACGGACTGACTGCAACAACGAATCGTCCTACCAGAGCTTCCCTGATACCAGTACATTCAAGGATGGGTAGGATGCTGGTGATCGGATTGCTCGGCCCGATGACCACCAGATCACTTGACCGGATCGCATCAAGCGCACTTTCTGCCGCAACCGGAGGCCGGGCGGGATCACGAAGAACCTCGAGAACGGGAATAGTGCCCCGGTGTTTCACCCAGTACTCCTGAAAATGGATTGTTCCCTGCGAGGTCCTGATCATGGTAGTGTAAGGTGTCTCGGTCATAGGGATGATTGCAGCCCTGACCCCAAGTCGGTTTGAAAGATCAGTGGTCGCCTGTGAGAGGGTCATCCCCTGGTGAAGTAGTTCACCCCTTAAAAGTTGCACCCCACGATCCCGATCTCCGACGGCAAGATAGGTATCAACACCCAGAAACGTGAGCTGATCGTGAGTTCCAAAGGTATCTCCCCTGATCCCCCACCAGGTACCGGTATTCAGAATATCTGCAAAGAGATACAAAACAGTGTCAATATCCGGAGAGATATGCCCCCCCTGATACCAGAGATCCTCAGCAGTATTTACGATGACACTGATATCAGCGTCGTCAAGGACGAGACGGACACCTTCCATCAGCTTTGGGGTTCCGGTGCCTCCGGAGAGGAATGTAATCATACCTTCTCTTTTATGGCTTCCTGCCAATAATAGATGCGAGCGCGCTGATGAAAGCGATCAAGGATCCTGTACATGGATACATCCAGGTTGAGCCTGAACTTCTCCCGCTTCTGGACTCACCAGAAGTGCAGCGGTTGAGATATATCAGACAACTCGGGTTTTCGTACCTGGTATACCCGGGTGCGCACCATACCCGATTCGAACACTCACTCGGGGCTATGCATCTTGCATCCCTGATGTCACGACAGATCACCCTCTCACGTGAGGAACATCTGCTGGTGATGAGTGCAGCACTCCTGCATGACATCGGGCATGGTCCTTTCTCCCATGCAATCGAGGGGATCGCCGGTGAACTGACCGGATGGACCCATACTGATGTCAGAACCATCATCACCTCAGGTGACCTCATGCCTGCTCTTGGAGACATCGGCGTTGATCCGGTAGAAGTGTGCACCATGATAGAAGGAACCCATCCTCTGGCAAGTATCATACACGGGGAACTTGACGTGGACCGGATGGACTACCTCCTCCGTGATGCCCATTATACCGGCGTCCCCTACGGCACTGTCGATGCAGAACGGCTTATCCGTGCAACACGACGCTCAGGGGAGGGAATAGTACTCCATGAGAGCGGGATCCAGGCTGCAGAATCACTGCTCATCGCCAGGACACTAATGAGGCCTGCAGTGTACTATCACCACGTGAGCCGCATCGCAGAGAAACTCTTCTCATCAGCAGTATACCACCATATCAGACCAGACCCGCCTGATATTCTATCAGAGATGATACGAATGGACGATGCAGCATGTCTGCAGTGCCTCAGTAATTCAGAGAATTCAATTACCAGACATCTGACCAGGGATCTCTATTTTAGAAGACTCTATAAACGGGCATTGTACCTTGGGAGAAAGGATGTATCAGACGCGTTTAGGCCTGCAGAGGAGTCCAGTATTAATGAGCATGATATTGCACTTGAGATCGCAGATCATGCCGGGGTAGAGCATCATGAAGTGCTGGTCGATATACCGGCATTTCCCAGAGATCTCTCAATGCAGGTCCAGGTTCAGGACCGATCTCTCTTAGTCCCTCTTGTTGAGGTATCCCCCCTCATCACGACCCTGAATGAAACACGGAGGGCCCAATGGCGAGTAGGGGTATATGCCCCGGGGCCGGTTGTAAAGGAAGTCACACAAGCCGCCAGAGAACTCCTGCATATAAAACCCTTAACGCGCCAGGAACGGTTGATCTAAAAAAGCGGTGAAAGGTTTACAATTTTAAAAATCACAAGGTGTTCCCGATAAGGGTCCCGCCAGCAGACATATAGAGCCAGTAACCAAGATACGGGTTCAGTTTTGTATCATCATTGCTTCCCTTGATGATCATGGCATTATATTTTTGGGCCGCTGCGTTAAAACCAGCACAGTTTACCCAGTTGGTCTTAACAGAATCGAAGGTAACCCGTGCTTCAAGCGGTTTCTGACCCGTGAACCCGACACTATTCCAGCCCTTTTTCAGCTCCTTCCTGGGGGTTGGGCCAGGATTTGTATCAAAGACCAGCGGGACGACATCTGTCTTCGTCGAGTAGATCCAGAAGGCATCGAGAGGCTTTATGGGGCTTGCCGAGTTGAGGGTATCCCAGACATGCATGGTTGTATCATACACAAACATACTGTGCCCTCCTCCATCAATGTGACTAAATATTGATGCCGTGTCACAGCTTGGTGCCAGCGTTCTGGGAACTGATACAAAATTCCACCCAGAACTGATCGGAATGGCATCTCCTGATGGAATATCAGAGACTGATATATAATTCGCCTTTGTCTCAGTATCTGTTGCCCCGTTCTGGTTGCTTGCGGTGAGCGAGACTGTATAGAGGCCAGGCTCTGTATAGGTGTGAACCGGATTTGCAATATTGTTGCAACCGCCACCAGAGCAGGTCTCCATCGGGATGACCCCGTCACCAAAGTCCCACGACCACATTGTAGGACCACCGGTAGAACGATCAGTGAACTGCACCGTCAGAGGAACCTGGCCTGAGGTCGGTGTGCCGGTGAAGTCAGCATCAATAACAGGCTCTGAAATCACCGTGATATAGCCCTCTTTTACCTTTGTAGACGCACCAGCGATCTCACTCGATGCAGTGAGTCGAACCGTGTAGGTCCCGGGATTCAGGTATGTGTGGCTTGGATTTGCAATATTCCCACAACTGCCACCAGAACAGGTCACCATGGGAATGGCACCGTCACCAAAGTCCCACGACCACATCGTAGGGTTGCCAGTTGAAAGATCGGTGAACTGCACCGTCAAAGGAGCCTTCCCTGATGTCGGTGTGCCAGAAAAGTCAGCAACGATACAGGGTTTTTCCTGAACGGTGATGTACGCCTCTTTCACCTTTGTAGAGGAGCCCGCACTCTCACTGGATGCAGTGAGGCGAACGGTATAGGTGCCAGGTCTGGTATAGGTATGTGTCGGATTTGCAATATTGCCACAGCCACCACCAGAACAGGTCTCCATCGGAATGGCACCATCACCAAAGTCCCACAGCCACATCGTAGGATTGCCAGTTGAAAGATCGGTAAACTGTACCGTCAGAGGAGCATTACCTGAACGCGGGGTTCCGGAGAAGTCGGCAACAATACAGGGTTTTTCCTGAACCGTGATGTACGCCTCTCTTACTTTGGTTCCAGAACTACCATTCTGATTGGATGCAGTCAGACGAACCGTATAGGTACCTGGTTCAGTATATGTGTGAGTTGGATTTGCGATATTCCCGCAACCTCCGCCAGAACAGGTCTCCATCGGGATGACCCCGTCACCAAAGTCCCACGACCACATCGTAGGATTGCCGGTAGAAAGATCTGTAAATTGCACTGTCAGCGGAGCATATCCTGATCTGGGAGTGCCGGAAAAGTCCACAACCATCGGGGGTGCGGACACGGTGATAACCTTCTGCTGAGATCCGCTGATACAAGTCTGGCTGGATGCACTCATCCGGACGGTGTAGGTACCTGGTTTCGTATAGGTATGGATCGGACTGGCAACCATATCAGTGGAACCATCGCCAAAATCCCACGACCACATCGTCGGGCCGCCAGTTGAGAGATCCGTGAACTGCACCGTCAGTGGAGCCGAACCAGAGGACGGAGTCGAGGTAAAGTCAGCCGCGATTATACAGGAACCTTCGACAGTGATATAATCGGGTTTTACTTTTGTACTGGAACCACCGATGTTGCTTCCTGCAGCGAGACTGACGGTATACTTACCAGGTGTCCGATAGATGTGAACAGGATACTGCTCATGGCTGGTCCCTCCGTCACCAAAGTCCCAGTCCCACCAGGTAGTGTTCCCAATAGTACAGTCTGAGAACTGGACTGAGAGAGGTGCCTTTCCAGATGTTGGATGCCCTACAAAGTCTGCTGAGATCGGAGTCGGGTCTAGTACTGTGATGAATGCCTCTTTCACCTTTGTACTTGAACCTCCATTCAGACTGGATGCAGTCATTCTGACCGTATAGATCCCGGGGGTTGTATAGATATGGACCGGATCAGCTACCGCAGTTGCTGTCCCCCCATCTCCGAAATCCCATGACCACATGGAAGGCTTCCCGGCCGATGTGTCAAGAAACTGAACACGGAGCGGCGCATCGCCGATAGTCGGACTTGCTATAAAATCAGCGATAACACACGCGCCCCCTGCCTGTGGGCCGCATGAGTCAGGAAATGCATCATTCCCACTACCTGACTGTTCCTCCCCCATTGCTGCCGGGACTATACAAAGCACTCCCGCAACCAAAAGGAAGAGTATAATGTGATATTTTCCCATTCTATCCCACCACCATCATATTATGAGCATACACCATGCATACTCACGTAACTTCTACCTCATCTCCAGCCCATTTAATAGTATCCATTAAAGATGAGCTAATAGATATTAGACGGACCAGAATTGCCAGATATCCGGTTTCACAAAAAAATCAGGCTGATATGGCAGCCAGTACGCCATCATCAGTCATAAACAACCAGTACCCGCTGTACGGAACAAGACGGGTATCATCATTGCGTCCTTTGATTATCATCTCATTATATCTCTGCAATTCCTGATCAAACCCAAGACAGTTGATCCACCGATCCTGAACCGACAGGAAGGTAAACTTTGCTTCCAAAGGCTCAAAGCCACTGAAACCAACAGCATTCCATCCCTTCTTCAGTTCTCTTGTAGGGGGAATCTGAAGTGGGTCGGTGTCAAAGTTCAGGGGAACCTGGTTAACATTCTTTGAATATAGCCAGACCGCATCAAGGGGTTTTATCAGACTAGATGCAGAGAGGGTGACCCATTGGCCCTTTACCGAGTCAAACTGGAATATACTGTGCCCGTCTACGTCAATATTGCCAAAGATGGCGGCAGTATCCTTCCCGGGAGCCAGTTTTTTAGGTACAGATACAAAGTTCCACCCTGCTGATATTGGAATGGAATCAGGAGAGGGGGGAACATCCATCACTGATATATAATTTACTTTTTTCTCAGTATCAGATTCCCCGTTCTGATTCCCAGCAGTAAGGGTGACCGAGTAGGATCCGTATGCCTGATACGTATGAACAGGATTTGCCACAGTATCAGTTGCTCCATCGCCAAAGTCCCAGGACCACATCGTCGGCCCTCCAACAGAGAGATCCGTAAACCTTACCGACAGAGGTGAAATACCGCTTGTGGGTGATCCAACAAAGTCAGCATTAAACGAGGGCGTTGAACCTACTGTGATGTAGCCTTGTTTTACCTCGGTGTCTGCATCCCCGTACTGGTTACTGGCAGTAAGCGTGACCGTATACGTGCCTGCCTGGGCATAGGTATGAACCGGGTTTGCAATGTTATTACATCCGCCTCCGCTGCATTCATTCATCGGAATGACACCCTCTCCAAAGTCCCAGGCCCACATACTGGGGTTTCCGGTTGAGAGGTCAGTGAACTGAACCGTCAGCGGAGGTAGACCCTGCCTTGGATCCGCGGTAAAATCGGCACTAATTCCGGGTGCAGTAGAGAAGTCAAGATCTTTTCTGACAATCCTCTCTCCCTGCCTGGTGATAATCTGGCTGGCAGAAGCTTTCAGGGTTTCTGACCAGAAGTAGATCGTCTTCCCGATATCATCTTCCCGAACCGGTACAATTAGGCGGGGATCACCCGGGCTTTCCCCAGGAGCACCATAAGATCCTGCATACCGGGTAGTATAGGATACTGCCTGAGTTCCATCAATCTGTGCATTTATCCTGGTTCCTTCAGGAGCTGAAGCGCCTTCTATCTTAACGTATCCATAGAACTCGTACGGAGTAAGCGGCGTTATCTGAGAGAAACTCAGATCCTGCCTCATTTTACCTCCACTCGTTATCTGGATCTCCTCTGCTGCCAGATATCCGTTCTGCCAGAATTTTATATGTTTTCCAAGATCCATCTCGGTGATCGGAATCTGCAGTGTTGGATCACCGCTTGCCGACCCACCATACTGACCGCTTTGAGTTGTTGTGTACTCACCACGGACTACATCATCAATCTTTGCAGTCAGAACAGTCCCCTTTGCTGCAGGTTGCCCGTCTATGATGATGGAACCAAATAACTGCAATTCAGGGAGAGGTTTTGCATACATAAAATTCAGGGATTGTTCCCTGATCGAGCCATCTCCAGCAATTGGAATTGAAGGAGACCCTTGATATCCGTCTACCCAGAAGGTAATTGTCCGGCCAATATCAGCCTGAGTAATATCCACTTTGAGACGATCGGAGAAATCTCCCTGACCACCGTAATATCCTTCTTCAGTTACCGTGATGGTATCCTTCGTTCTGCCGTCAACCTTTGCAAGAATCTGCGTTCCGACCGGAGCAGGGCTATAATTGATCGAAGCAGGCCCGTAAAATTCATAGGATCTGAACGGGGTATCAGGTTTGAGGGTATAGAGGAAGACATCCCATCCTCCGAACCGGTCATCCTGCCAGACTACCTTATCAATACAGATATCTGGGTTGATCTGGTTCCCCGGACCTGCAGAAACAATATAGGTCTTGGGTATCTGCAGGTTGACCATGTAAATATCGCTGGTCCCATCCTGTGCGATACGGGTCCAGACGATGATACTCCCTGAGATCGAAGGAGAACGGTCATCAACATCATCAAAGGTGACCGCGGTTGTGAGATCCTTCTTGAGGTTATACATGAAGATATCCCACTTTCCATTCCGGTTGTCCTCCCAGGCGACAAGATCCCCACTTATCCGGGGATTGATCTGTGTCGAGATATCACGGGTCACCTGGATGGTCTGCTGGGTTTTGATGTTATAGAGATAGATGTTCCAATCTTCTCTTCCATCATCGAGCTGCTGATAGGCAATCCAGTCCCCGTCAACATCAGGATTTGCCTTATCCTGTGAGTTCGGGTTGATAAAAACCGGATTTGCAGTTGATCCTACCTTCTTGAACGCGATATCCCTGACATCATCACTGCCATAATCCTCAAAGGCAGCGATATCATTTGAAATTGCAGGATTAAATTTATTTGAAGTGGATCTCGAAACAACATCCTCTTTATTCATCGGAATGTTGTACGAATAGATATCAGCATCCCCATTACGGGTATCATCCCAGACAACGATCCCTCCGGAGATGTCAGGGTCTCTCTGATCCCCGGGGACATTCGCAACCATCTCGCGTTTGCCCCCTTTTGTGTCATAAAACCAAACTTTTCCCTCGAGATCATTAGTGACCCAGGTAATGTACCGTTCATCTACCCGGGGGTCCTGATCATATACCGAATCAAAGGTCAGCTGCTCCTCAGCTCCTGGCACCTGAGCAACCAGTTCTTCTGCTGAAAAGTTCACCACCGGTTCAAATTCGGCTGCGAGAACCGGACCACAGAACAGCAATAGTATCAGAATCGTTAAAAATCCTGTCTGAATCTTCATCATAATCAGCCTCTGTATGTATTCCCTGTTTCAAAAAAGAGAGAAGCCATCATATTCCGATGGCTGCAAGTTCACCCTCATCATTCATGTACAGCCAGTATCCGTACCCTGGATATAAAAGACCCTGTGCACTGTCAGCAACATTCATGATCGTATTCTGATATCGCTGTGAGGCAGAGTCAAACCCTATCACATACACCCATCTGTCTCTGACAGAAAGCAGGGCGTTGTATGCCTGAACTGTATTCAGACTGGTAACCCCGAAGGTGTTCCATCCTTTTGAGAGTTTCTTGGTCGGGGGTATCTGGAGGGCATCTTCTGCAAAGTACAGGTATACAGTATCTTTCCGGGTTGAGTATATCCATATAGCATCCAAGGGATTGATGACCGTGGATGCACTGAGTACTGACCAGGCCTTTGATTTTGGATTATAGGTGAAGATGCTGTGGCCACCAACATCGATCTTTCCAAAGAGGGCCTTTGCATTATTGAGTCCAGATGAGAGCATCTTTGGAGTGGAGATAAAATTCCAGCCAGGATTCAGACCGATCTGGGCATTGGGTGGAGCCACGGCACCGACAGAGATATAATTCTGTTTAACTACCGACTTGCTCCCCCCATTCCAGTATCCGGTCATCAGGCCGACTGAGTAGACCCCGTCTTTGGAGTAGATATGAACCGGATTTCTATCTGTGGAGGTTGTTCCATCTCCAAAGTCCCAGAAGTAGGATTTTGGACTTCCTGATGACTTATCTGTGAATTTCACCGATAGCGGGGCAGTTCCCTGGACCGGAGTTGCGGTAAAGTCTGCGGCTACAGATGGTTTTGAAGAGAAGTTCAGGTTCTTTGAGACAGTCAGACTGCTTACAATCAGCTGAGTCAGATCAGCTTCAGCTCCCGAATCGGTCTGGAACCGGATCGTCTTGCCAATATCAGCTGCTCCAACAGAGACCTCAAGATAGGGTCCTGAACTGGAACCATACTGGCCAGCCTGGGTTAAGAGGATCTGCCCTCGGATCTGCCCGTCAATCGTTGCATAAATTGACCGGCCGGAGGCAAGGGGTGTTCCATCGAGGTTAGCCCTGCCATAGAAGCGATATGCCGATGTGGAAGAGGAGGAGTAACAGGTCAGGTCAACACGCTGAATAAGTCCCTGAGCAGAAACTCCGGACCCGGTGGACATGATGGTCGTCTGGCCGGGGGTTGCAGAAGTAAACAGCCCTACCTGAACCTGTTGGGATCCCTGATAGAAGACTCCTTTACTGGATGCGGTGAAGGTGATATACTTCCCATAATCAGCCTGAGTTACCGGTACGAGAAAACCGGCATACTGACCGGCTGTTATTACCGTCCCGGTTACACGAACCTGGTTATTGATCAGGGCACTTATCTGAGTCCCTACTGGTGCAGCCTGGCCATCAAGAAGAATATTACCGTTGAACTGGTACTGACTACCCGGCTGAACAGATCCAAAACTCAGGTCCAACTGAGTGATGACCTGCTGACTCACAACGACCTGTTGGGGTGCCTGATAGAGAGAACCACCGGTTGAAGCGGTGAAATAGATCGATTTCCCTACATCGGCCGGATAGATCGAGACCTGAAGGGTAGTATAGATACCAAGAGAATCGGTCGTGGTCTGACCGCGAACCTCAGAACCTATCATCGCTGATATTACAGTCCCAATCGGAGCAGACTTGCCATCCACCACTGCCTTACCAAAGAACTGATAGTTCTGGGGATTCGAGGAAGAAGTGCAGGTGAGATCAAGGCGCTGTGAACTCCCTTTTGCAAGGACAGTCGGTGTTCCGGCCGACATGATAGCCGTGCCCCCGTCTCCGGTATACGTGACCTGAACCTGCTGTGATGCAGTATAGGATGCACCGTTCACACTTGCAGTGAACGTGATATATTTCCCAGAGTCTGTCAGAACGACCGGCACCGCAAGCCCCGAATACTGACCTGCGGAGGTGACCTGAACCTGTGCCCGTACTTTACCATCGATCAGTGCACTGATCTGGGTTCCAACCGGAGCAACCTGCCCGTCCAGTCTGATCTCACCATTAAACTGGTACTGATTGCCAGGATCCGGTGTTGGCCCGGGCCCTGGTGATCTAATAACATAGAGGAAGATGTTTGGATTTCCTGCCCGGTAATCCTCCCAGACAATATTTGCCCCATAGATAGAGGGATTCTTCTGATCACCCAGATCATTGGTGACCTGATATATTCTGCCGGTGATCAGGTCAAGGAGCATGATCTCTGCGTTGCCGCTTCGGTTATCCTCCCAGACAACGAGTGCGCCGGAGACATCAGGATTGAAAGCTTTTCCGGTTTCAGAACTGAGCCTGACCTCTTTCATGTTCTCAAGAGACATCGCATAAATGTCTGAGCCACCATTCCGGTAATCTTCCCAGACAACCAGGTTACCGCTGATACGCGGTTTCTTCTGGTCATATTTATTTGATGTCAGTTGATACCCGGTTGCTGACGATATGTCATACAGGTAAATATCTGCATTTCCGTTCCGCCAGTCTTCCCAGACCACATAAGTACCTGATACATCAGGACTTTTCTGCTCGCTCAGATCCGTGGAGATCGCCTTGACATCACCAGAGTTCAGATCAGAGTAGTAGATATCTCCATTTGCAGACCGCCAGTCCTGCCATACAACATACCGGCCAGATACTGCCGGTTGATTCTGATTTGCAGTCCCAGGAGCGATCTGGCGTGCAGTCTGGGTTTGAGTGTCAAAAGCATAGATATTTGTCACCGGGTTCGTGGATGAGCCATCCTGCTCATAGACAAAATATCTCCCAGAAACATCCGGGTAGGTCTGACGCTGAGAAGCAGGATAAACAGGTGCCAGATTACCTGAAGCGATATCGTACATACCAAGAGTTGAGGCTCCGGCATTCCATTCTTCATACACAACTTTCGCATCTGACACCCGTGGATGAACATGATTCAGCTGCCCGCTTGTGATCTGTCGCTCATATCCCCCACTTGACTCTGAGGTGAGACCAAAAGCCGCTGAATCGAATTTCAGGGTATTCTTCAGGGAGTAATCGTCAGGATTTGACGATGTGGCCATTATTGAGAGGCCACTTGTACCCGCCTGGGGTGCAGTATTAGATATAGTTGAAGTGCCGAAAGGCGGCACTATTCCTCCTGTGGTAAGGGTAAACTCAGCTGCTCCGGCCACGCCGCACAAACAGATGAGCACCACCAGCATATATGGCAGAGATCTCCCTATCGTCATCATTACGCCTCCCATCCGTAAGGTTCACACCTGATATGAACCAGATGGACCGATCACAAGATATATGTGCTAATCTATACGCTAAGCCTTATTAAATACTACCATTTATCAACCAGCCAGTATATTTAGCCTGAAGAGTGCATAGGGAGGCCCACAAGATAATTACTTCCGAGCACAATAATAATCAGATGATAAATCCTGATTGGCCCTCTTTCTACAAATAATGCAGGTGCGCGTCATCTGCGCGAGTAAAGAAATACATAGGCCGATTATTACCGTAGGTGCCGCATACCTGATAGAACCAGTGTTTACGGCCATGATTCATTACTCAGATCGTAATAGTGGTATCATGATACTGAGCCCGGCAAAAAACCTGATTTTATCGGGAGACCGGCTGAAAAGATGATATCGGCAGAACCCGGATTATTAGTACCAGGAATCCAGGTATGCCTCCATGGTAAGCACTTTAGTATCGTTCCCTCTGATAAATATCCAGTAGGACAGGAGAGTATGAGACGAAAGATAGTTGTCGGGGTCACCGGTGCCAGCGGTATGATATACGCCAGCAGACTTCTCCATCATCTAACCCCGCTAGCACAGGTACACCTCATCATAAGCCCAGTGGCCAGGGAGATAGCAGCCCATGAAGGGGTGTCATTTGATAATCTTGAGGTCACAACGCATAGATTTGACGATCTTGCCGCTCCGATAGCAAGTGGGTCATTCAGACATGACGGGATGGTCATTGTACCATGCAGCATGAAGACCCTTGCTTCAGTTGCCTCGGGGATTACCCCGAATCTCGTAGCCAGGGCTGCTGATGTTGCACTTAAGGAACGCCGGCCCTGCCTTCTCCTCCTCAGGGAGAACCCGCTCTCCCGAATACACCTGACCAATATGCTTACCGCCCATGATGCAGGGGCAACCATCATGGTGGCAAGTCCCCCGTTTTATCACCAGCCAACATCCATGGAAGAACTGGCAGATGCGGTAATTGCCCGGATCCTTGACCATTTACAGGTAGAACATGATATCAGTGGCAGATGGAGTGGATATTAATGCGTAAATTTATTGATCTGATGCGAACAAAGGGTCTTGTGGAGGAGATTCATGAACCAGTCTCTTCTGTATACGAAGCACCCAAACGATCCTCTAAGACCGACCGGCTCATCTTCTTCCACAATCTTGATGGAAACCAGGCAGTGATGAATGTGACATCCAGCCGGGAATCTCTTGCTGCAGCTCTTGGTGTTCCTCCCGGAGAGATGGTCCCATGGCTTGCTGCCAGCAGGTATAACGGAGCTGTTATCGATGACGGGTTGCTCACCTGTGGGCCGGTAGATCTGGACAAGATACCGATAATGAAGCACTACCCGCTTGATGCCGGCCGGTATATCTGTGCAGGAGTAGTCTTCTCAAAGTACAACGGGGTAGAGAACGCGTCAGTCCACCGGATGCTTCAGAAAGGCAAAGACGGGCTGGTTGCACGACTGGTTGAAGGACGTCATACTCACACCATGCTCAGACAGGCACTGGCAGACGGGACCAAACTCCCGGTTGCAGTTGCCATCGGTCTTCACCCACTGGTCATGCTGGCAAGTTGCAGCCGTGTCCCGGTCGGGATGGAACTTCCCTTTGCCTCTGAACTGCTGGGGGGCACCATCATGGTCAGGACACTTAGTAACGGGGTGAGGGTCCCTGATGCTGAGATCATCTTGGAGGGATATATTGGGGCAGAGACGGCGCAGGAAGGGCCTTTTGTAGACATCACCGGGACCTATGATCCTGAACGGATACAGCCGGTCATCAGACTCACCGGGATGTACATGAAACCTGATCCCATCTACCATGGTATTCTTCCGGGTGGTGATGAGCATAAGATCCTGATGGGCGCTCCCTATGAACCCCTGATCTACAAGGCGGTTGCCGGGGTTACCGGAGTTACTGATGTAGTCCTGACCAAGGGAGGATGCGGGTATCTCCACGCAGTTGTGCAGATTAAAAAACGAACCCAGGGAGATGGGAAGAACGCCATCCTCGCCGCATTTGCCGCACATACTTCCCTCAAACATGTCGTTATCGTTGACGAGGATATAAATCCGTCTGACCCGCTTGAGGTCGAGTACGCCATCGCAACCAGGGTCAGGGCTGATACTGATACCATTATTATATCCGGAATCCGGGGGTCTTCACTGGACCCGACGCGGATCGGTGACGGGATGAATGTTAAGATGGGGATCGATGCCACCATGGAGATGGGGCGAGAGGACGAGTTTATCAGGGCGGTCTGGGGATGACCATGCACCTAACTCGTGAAGAAGAGGCCATCCTGAACGGTGAAGATGGCCAGACCCGGCAGCAGCTGATGGAGATCCTGGTAGCAGTCGGAAAGGTCTTTGGAGCAGAGGAGATGGTTCCGATCAGAAGCGCCCAGGTATCCGGAGCCTCCTATAAGACAATTGGACGATGGGGTCTTGAATGGCTCTCCAGTCTTGATGCTACCGCGACTGTCCCCGCAATTCTCAACCCGGTTGGTATGGACCGGATGAGATGGCAGGAGATGGGGATTGATCCAGCATTTGCCGAGAACCAGAAGGCGGTTATTGATGCCTATGAACGGCTTGGCATTATGCTAGAGTGTACCTGCACCCCGTATTATCTTGCAATGTCAGAGTACGGGGATCACCTTGCCTGGTCTGAGTCTTCGGCGGTCTGTTTTGCCAACTCAGTCATCGGGGCGAGAACAAACAGGGAGGGAGGGCCTTCAGCTCTTGCAGCTGCTATTCTTGGCCGGACCCCGTCCTATGGGCTTCACCTTGTCAGGAACCGGACACCGGAGGTAGCGATCCAGGTGGAGGATGTACCTGAAGGCGTGGATGAGTCATGGTATGGAGCTCTCGGATACCTTGCGGGAAAGATGGCCGGGAACCGGATTCCTATCTTTACCGGTATCAGACCGGCGCGTGACCAGCTTAAGAACCTCGGCGCTGCGATGGCTGCAACCGGGGCAACTGCCCTGTATCATGTGAAAGATATTACCCCTGAAGCAAGGATCTTTCATTATGATATCCCGGCTGATATGATCACCATAACCGGTGCAGAGGTAGCAGATCTCTTTACAGAGGTCGAACCTGATGCTGTTGCCATCGGATGCCCGCACTGTTCTGATGAGGAACTGGTACGGATTGCAGAACTTCTGCAGGGATGCCAGGTTGCAAAGCCGCTGTATATCTTTGCTGCCAGAGGAGTGATCTCGCGGGCGGCAGATGCAATCAGGGCGATAGAGAAGAGCGGAGCACGGGTATATGCTGATACCTGCATGGTTGTCTCCCCTGCCCTTGAGCAGTACGAAACGATCATGGTCTCAAGCGGCAAGGCACTCTCCTATGTACCGAATATGTGCGGGGCTGCTGCGGTGATCGGAACAGTTGAGTCCTGTATTACTACTGCCTGCTCAAAGACCGGCAGAATATAGAGATAATTAAGGATATCTGGTATCCATTCACCATTGACCGGGCGGCAGTGGTGAAGTTTATCAGGATATCTCCTGATATGGTATATCAGACTGCCAGGGAGATGAGATGACGAGATCAGGGGAGACCTATTATGATATCCTGAGTGTTCCGCAGGATGCTCCACAACACCTCATCACCTCTCATTATAGAAGACTGGCCAAGATTATTCACCCAGATGTCTGTAAGGATCCTGATGCTGAAGAACTGTTCAGAAGGCTCAATGAGGCATACCAGACCCTCAGGGATCCAAAGAAACGGGCTGAGTATGATACGTCAATCAAAACCAGAACAGAGTCATCATACGATGAGTACTACCGGGGAACCAAGCGGTACCGGGATCCCTGTACCTGGTATCCCCAGTACCAGTATAGTAGTAGTTCGACCAGCAGCAGAATCTCTCCCGGAAAAGCCTCCCAGATGAGAAAGAAGAAGCAACGCACCCTGCCAAGGGTGATTCAGGTGCTTCTCTTTTATATGACCCTCCTGATGGGGATAATCATCATCGCCGAACTCTTCATGCTCCCCATGATACACGGGTCAAATGCTTCTGATGCGAGGAAGTTCTTTGAAGAGGGGAGTCGCTGGGCTGATGAGCAGGAGTATCAGAAAGCCATCGAAAGTTTTCGCGAAGCAACAGCAAGACTGCCGACATTCTCTGATGCCTGGAGAGAGAAAGGACTTGTAGAGATACAGAAGGGTGATGAACTCTCCCGCCTGGGACGTTCAGATACGGCAATAACATACTACCGGGATGCTGCCAGGTCCCTGATCCAGATCTATCAACCTGAACAGAAGGACCCCTTCATCGCAAAAAGCCTCGGGACCGCTCTGCTCAGGTCAGGGGAGAGAAACCAGGCGATCCAGGTTCTGGACCGTGCCCGTGAGCTGGACCCCTCTGATCCAACCCTCAACTCGCTTCTTCACGAAGCAGGGCAGATCTAGGCAGATCTAAAATCAACACAACACAGAAGAGAGTTACAGAGGGACAACAAGATATGGATTATCTGACCCGAATCCGGGTATCCTGACAATATGGCTGCTGATATTTCCCCGCATATGCAGGCGTACTATACCCGGCTGAATACTGGCCTTGCTGAGGCAATGGAAGTAGCACAGGCTGCACGAAGCCGCGGTCTGGATCCTGAAATGGTTGTTGAGATCCCGATCGCGAACGATCTTGCTGACCGGGTCCAGGCACAGGTAGGGATAGCAGGGGTCGCTGCCCGGATACGTGAACTCGAAGCAGTCATGTCCAGGGAAGAGGCATCCCTGAAGATCGGTGATGATTTTGTAGCCAGAAAATTCGGTGAGCGGAATAACGAAGAGATACTGGATCATGCCATCAGGACTGCGATGGCACTGCTCACCGAAGGAGTGGTATCAGCCCCTATCGAAGGGATCGCAAAGGTTGCTGTCAGGAAGAATGATGACGGAACCGATTACCTCTCAGTCTATTATGCCGGGCCTATCCGAAGTGCCGGAGGGACTGCCCAGGCACTCTCGGTGCTTGTCGGGGATTATGTCAGACGGGCACTCGGGATGAACCGGTATATCCCGAGAGAGGAGGAGGTTGAGCGATATATCGAGGAGATCAGGCAGTACAACTCGATCATGAGCCTGCAGTACCTCCCGTCTCCTGATGAGATCAGGTTGATCATCAAAAACTGCCCGGTCTGCATCGACGGAGAACCAACCGAACGTGATGAGGTCTCCGGGTACCGCAACCTGGAACGGGTTGAGACAAACACGGTCAGGGGCGGGATGGCACTCGTTATCGCAGAGGGGCTTATCCTCAAGGCACCCAAGGTTCTCAAGAATGTCCGTAAGATGAAAATGGACGGGTGGGACTGGCTCGAAGACCTGATGCATACGACCACCGGGGGATCTGCTGAAGAGAACGAGGTTGGGATCCATCCCAAGGATAAATACCTCAGAGATTTGATCGGGGGCAGGCCGGTCTTTGCATACCCAATGCGGAAAGGAGGGTTCAGACTGGTCTATGGCCGCTCCCGGAACACCGGGCTTGCAGCAGGTGGCCTGCACCCGGCTACCCTCCATATTCTTGGTGACTTTCTTGCGGTTGGAACCCAGATGAAGATTGAGCGGCCTGGCAAAGCTGCCGGGATCTCACCTGTAGACAGTATCCAGGGCCCGACCGTCAGGTTGATCAATGGTGATGTTCTCAGGATAGATAACGCAAAGCAGGCGAGAGAGATCACCAAAGAGGTTGCGATGATCCTAGACGTCGGGGAGATCCTGATCAGTTATGGCGAGTTCATGGAGAACAACCATGTCCTGGTCCCCTGTGCTTACTGTGAGGCATGGTGGCATCTCGAAGGGGGCATCGGCCATCCGACGACTGAAGCGGAGGCAATTACCTGCTGTGAATCAGGGGCATATCTGCACCCAGACTTTACCCTGCTCTGGGATGATATCACCCCTGAAGAGATCGGGATCCTGGCCAGGCATGTATCATCACAGGGCCAAGTTGTGGATGATACCCTGTACCTCACCGCAGATCCTGCAGTAAAGCAGATCCTGGAGGATATCCTCTGCCAGCATACCGTACGAGAAGGAAAGATCCAGATACAGCCGGCAGCTCTCTTCTGCCGGTGCCTTGGGCTTGATGCTGATCTGCAGCCAGGAACCCGGTGGACCGAGGAACTCCCCAAGGTCACCCTTGATCTGATCATGCATCTCTCAGGACTGCGTCTGCGCTCAAAGGCCGGAACCCGGATCGGAGGCAGGATGGGCAGGCCGGGAAAATCTAAACCCAGAGAGATGAAACCCGCTCCCCATGTGCTCTTCCCGGTCGGAGAGAGCGGGGGATCCCGCAGATCCCTGCAGGAAGCAAGTAAGACGGCGTTCAAAGCAAATACCGACGGGGGAATCCTCCAGTTGGATATGGGAGTCAGACGCTGCCCGGCCTGCCGGACTGAGACGTACCAGAACCGCTGTACCTGTGGTACCCATACCGAGCCGGTCATTGCCTGTCCCCGATGTGGGATCGAGACAGGTAAGGATCCCTGCCCACAGTGCGGAGTTGACGGAAGCTGCTCACGGCCATATACAGTGAATGTCCGACAGGAGTACGCAAAGGCACTTGAAAAACTCGGGATGCGGGATCGGGGCGGTGAACTGGTCAAAGGGGTCAAAGGACTGGTCTCAAGGCTCAAACCAGTCGAGCCGATGGAGAAGGGAGTCCTGCGATCATCAAATAACCTGTTTGTCTTCAAAGACGGGACGGTCAGGTTTGATATCATTGACATGCCGCTTACTCATTTCAGACCCAGGGAGGTCGGCGGGACCATCGAGGGGCTCCATGCCCTTGGGTACACCCATGATATCTACGGGGTGGAACTGACTGATCAGGAGCAGATCCTCGAACTTCCCCCCCAGGATATTCTTGTTCCTGAAGGGTGTGCAGACTACCTGGTATCCTGTTCCCTGTTCCTCGACCAGTTGCTCGAGAAGTTCTATGATCTCCCCCCCTTTTACCAGATCACCAAGCGAACCGATCTCATCGGGCATCTCGTCATTGCCCTCGCCCCTCATACCAGTGCCGGAGTGCTTGCCCGTATTGTCGGGTTTTCTAAGGCAAACGTCGGGTACGGACACCCGTTCTTCCATGCGGCAAAACGAAGAAACTGTTTTTATGGAGACACCAGGATCGAGATCCTTGATGAGAACGGACTCCACGAAGTTCCTATCCGCCAGTTTGTCCTGGAACAGATCGACCTCTCCCAAGCAGGAGTCGATGCTCTCGGAACCTTCTATGCCGATCCGGTCAGACCTGCCAGGGTCAGAAGTGTGGATACTGCCGGAGTTCCACACCTGCGAAAAGTCACCTCCATATCGATCCACCGATCCCCCAGGAACCTGATCAGGTTTGAGACAAGCAGAGGCAGAGAGATCCTGGTGACCCCGGATCATGCCATGCTGGTCTGGGATGTAGATTATCTACGCAAGATCCGTGCCCTTGAAGTGAAGAACGGGGATGCAGTCCCGATATGGGATGGGGGGGTTGTTCTCTCGGATCGGATCATTAGCATCGATTATATCGAGTCACCAGACGAGCGGGTCTATTGTCTCACTGTGGAGACTGATCATACGGTCCTGGCAAACGGGATCTTCACCGGCCAGTGTGACGGGGATGAGGATTGTGTAATGTTGCTGCTCGACGGGCTCATCAACTTCTCCAGATCTTTCCTTCCTGAGAACCGGGGGGGATCGATGGATGCACCCCTCGTACTCAGTAGCCGGATTGATCCGACTGAGATCGACAAGGAGAGCCATAATCTTGATGTCTGTGCAGGATACCCGCTTGAACTCTACCTGAAAGCGCTCGAGTATGCTCATCCCAAAGATGTCGAGCCCCTGATCGATCGGGTTGAGAAGCGGCTTGGGAAATCAAACCAGATTGAAGGGTTCTTCTTCACCCATGATACTTCAGACATATCAGCCGGTCCGCTCGACACGATGTATACCCAGCTCCAGTCGATGCTCGATAAATTGAACTGTGAACTTGAACTTGCCCGGAGGATCCGGGCAGTTGATGAGCATGATGTTGCTGAACGGGTGCTCCAGACCCACTTTATCAGGGACCTGCAGGGGAACCTGGGAGCCTTCTCAAAGCAGAAGTTCAGGTGCACCCGGTGTAATACCAGCTACCGCCGGATGTCACTATCAGGAAAGTGCAAATGCGGGGGCAATGTTATCCCGACGGTGCATGAAGGATCGGTCAAGAAGTATCTCCAGATGTCAAAACAGATCTGTATTGACTTTAATATCTCTGAGTACACCAGGCAGCGGATCGAGGTTATCGATATGAACATCGAATCCACCTTTGGAGAGGAGAAGATCGAACAGCTCGGCCTCTCTGATTTCATGTGAGTTAGTCCGATGATCAGGGACACCGGCTACCTTTTATCCTCTCTGATGGAATCACCTACCTGAAATGTACGATATTGAGGCACTCAGAGAGGAGTTTCCCGTCCTCTCCGAGGTCATTTACCTTGACAGTGCGGCCACCTCCCAGACTCCGGTCCGTTCGGTCGAGGCTATCTGTGAATTTTTTTACTCCTATGCAGCCAACTATGGGAGGGGCACCCACCGGCTGGCACGCGAGACCACAGCGCGGTGTGAGGAGAGCAGGGAGATTCTCGCATCATTTCTCGGTGCCTATCCGGAACAGATGATCTGGACGCCTAATACCACCAGTGCCATCAACCTGCTGGCACGAGGTATCCCCTGGAGACGGGGGGATGAGGTTATCTGCTCTGATCTTGAGCATCATTCAAACCTGCTCCCCTGGATCTCACTGAAAAACCGGGGGGTGAAGGTGAAGAGCATTCGCCATGCAGGGGGGTATATTGATGCGGATACCGTCTCTGATCTGATCACTGGCAAGACCCGGGTTGTGGCAGTCACCCAGATGACCAATGTTTTTGGGACAGTTCAGCCAGTCAGGGAGATCGCAGAGGTTGCCCATGATGCCGGTGCAGTGATCGCCGTGGATGGAGCACAATCCCTCGGCCACCTGCCGGTGGACATTGAGGATATCGACTATCTGGCCATCGCCGGGCATAAAGGGCTGCTTGGTCCGCAGGGAACCGGTGCCCTCTATGCCGATGATCCCGAGACACTTGACTGCAGCCTCTGGGGAGGGGGGATGGTGAGCCATGTCTCACTTGAGAAGGTTGAACTGAGACCGGCACCGGCCAGGTTTGAACCGGGGACCCCGAACATCCCTGGCATCATTGGGCTTGGCCCGGCCATCGGACTGGTAGAAGAACTTGGGGTTGAGCAGATCCATGCCCATGAGCTGGATCTCGGGACCCGGCTGTATGATGACCTGACTGTGATCGAGGGGGTTGAACTCTACAGCCCCCGGGGGACCGCGGTGGTCTCGTTCGGGGTTGCCGGAATGCACCCTGATTTTGTCGGCCGCCAACTTGACGCACGGGCAGACATCTGTGTCAGAAGCGGGATGCACTGTGCAGAGCCTCTCTCGAGCTCCTGCAATAAGGCCGGGACGGTCAGAGCCTCAGTGGCCTGTTATAATACCCATGAAGAGATCAGGATCCTTGCTGATACCCTCAAAGCCCTGATTGCAGATCCAGGGATCGAGCCAGGAACAGCATACGAACCTGAACCTGACCCCTGGGATCGCCAGCGAAGCCGATGCCCCTGAACCGTTAATGGTATAATTGTACTTGAGAGGATTCCTATCATGAGACATATCCAGATAATTACCGGGACGCTATTCATCCTTCTCCTCTGCCAGATATTCGTGCCGGTCCAGGCCGAAGGTGGGATGTATAGCCTGACGATGAAGGATGCATGGGAGAAGGATGGGTTTATCTCTGCAAACCTGACACTTTCGGTATCAGGAGCTTCACCAGTGCAGGGCGGATATCTCACCCTCTGGCTTGCTGATACTGATGATATCAAAAAAAGCCGGTTCCTGACCTTTGCCTATATCCCGTTCACCCAGAGTGGAAGACCAGTGCTCCTGACTGCGGCGGTTCCTCGGTTGATACAACCGGGATCATACACTATCATTGGGTTATTCTCCCCTGGTGACCGAATCCCGATCACCTGTGAACCAGGAGTACAGGCTGAATCCCCCCTCATGGTAAATACCCCTGGGACCGGAGTCCATGATATGGCAGCCACGCTTGCCGGAGATCTGACTGCAGCGTCAGGACCAGATTACCGGATAGCAGAACTGAGTGGTGTCGAGACAATAAAGCGGGTCGCAACCGGAAAGAAGATCGAACCGGTTATCTCGGTCAATAATGGCGGGAGTCCGGATACTACCGGAAGACCGGTTGAGGTCCATGCCTACCTCGGGAGCGAGGAGCTGATTCCAGTCAGGGGAACGATCCAACCCCTGCAGGCCGGCGAAGCCCAGGTGGTAAAACTCCTCTACCTCATACCTGCAACCACCCCCCTGCAGAGTTACCCCTTCTTCCTCATTGTGGATCCCAGATCAGAACATGGACCGGCAGATGCAAAAACCAACCTCATCCGGGCCGGTGGCCAGATGAGTGTCAGGATCCAAGAGGATCCCAAGCCCAGGAGTTTATGCATGTGTGCAATATGACCGGTGTATTGGCATTATCTTGAAATAAGCAGCAGGATAATAGTATAAGGTCAGCTTGGTGTGGGTGTAATCAATCCATATCATTCTTATTCTTTTCATGCGGGGATAGCCAAGTGGTCAAAGGCGAACGCCTCAAGAGCGTTTCTCGCAGGAGTTCAAGGGTTCGACTCCCTTTCCCCGCATTCATCAACCTCCCTCCGGTCGGGTCTTATTACCGGTCATCGGTTTGCCTGCGGGAATAATATACATGTTATTGGTTCTGGTCCTTTGTTATCATGAATTCTAACTGGAATTCTAAACGATCTCCTAATCCGGTCTGGTTCCCCTTATTCAGATTAATGCCACCCTGAAGGGTACTGATCTCACTAAAATCGAAAAGCCCACCATCCCCATACTGTTATCACCCTCAATACTCAAAACATGAAAAACAGGGAAAGAAAAAGAGAAAATTTAGGATTATAGCAGTTCACAAAAATCTTGGACTGAAAGGCCGGCATCAGTAATGAGTTTCCGCAAGGTACCTCGTTTCATCGGATCATGAAGGGGGACAGACAGGGGGACATCCATGCCATGTTTCACCATAATCACATGGCTCCCGGTTTGTCTGGCTTTTGTAAACCCATACCGGGAAAAAGCTATCTGCAGCCAACCCTGATATGACGGGAAGCTTGCTCATCTAAACGGTGATCTCCATGACCCGGGCACTCTGACTCTGCTCCGCCCGTTCATTGAGAACGGCGAGGCATCCCTGATATTGACGAGGGCTTCCTCTACCCCTCGGAGTGACAGACGGTGAGTATTCTCGGAGTAAGCCATATGATTCATCTTTTCCTATCCTCATTAGAAATATAGGAATAACAAAAAACCGTGCCGCAAGATGGATGCAGGCGGTTGATTCTCCTTACCCTTTCATCTGATACCAAAATGAGATTGTGGGTGTTTAAAAAAATCTGGAGTAAGTACGGATTAATGAATGGTGAATGTGAACGAAAGTATTAAGGGAAGAATGAGCGAGGGTTTAGTATGAAAAGTGCATGGGCTGCCCTCATGGTTGTTCTTGTAGTCATTGGTTGCTTGGTATTAACTACCGCTGCTGAAACGGCGAAAAATTCAACTGATTCTCTTCCAAATTTAACAGGATTATGGAAAGGGACATCCTCGGGTTATATGGTAGGTTTGGGATTTTCTGAAGATTCAATGATGTATAATATTACAGAACAGAATGGACAGGCATTCATTGGTTATAAAGAATACTTTTTCAAGGGAGAAGAACCTGGGAGAGAAGATTTTGCCGGGATTATTAACGATGACGGAACAATCTATATCGTGGATTATCCTGGAGGCACCGTAATTGGTAAATTGATTGGATCTGATGAGATGAAACTCAATAGTTTCAATGATGGTGATGAATCATATGTCTTCATCTCGACAATGAAACGAGAGAGCAATTAATCCTCATTTCATCGATTCATTTTTTTCCGTCAATTCTGACAAGATAATGGTGCATATTCCTCTCCTCCTACCCGATTGATGAAAATACTATGGAGATAAACCGATGGATACCTGATAATCACGGAACCTTATGACTGATCTTAGTCAAGTAAACAACCGACTTTTTTCATTCCGATTGAAAATGGGAGAATTTTCGGGGATGACCGGGATCCTATTCATCTATACGGTGATCCCCACAACCCGGGCACTCTGAGTCTGCTCCGCCCGTTCATTGAGAACGGCGAGGCATCCCTGAATGGCATCCCTGATATTGACGAGGGCTTCCTCTACTGTCTCACCCTCGGAGTGGCAACCGGGAAGGGTCGGGTAACTGACTATAAAACCGCCATCTTCGGTGCCTTCTTCGAGGACGACTTTCAAATTCATCTGATAATTAATGAGAGGACCCGGTATAATAGGTTCCGGATGGGAGAGACCTGACGATCAGTTTATGAGGGTGCGTGGTGACATTATCATGCGAAAACGCGGATGTTGATCATCTCGGATATACGCTCTTCTTTTGTATAAATATCCACAGAACAACCGCAATACCTTTGGCCGGAACTCCCTTTCCCCGCATAACCAATGCTGCCTTCGGCCGGTTTATCGTACCATCTGTTGGTTATCGTCATTTTTTCAGATTCTTATTACCACAAGGTATCCAGGTGTCTTCGTGATCTCACCCCCGAAGTCGTGGACAAGAGGAGCTGGGGGGCATAACATGCTGCGGAGATGCGGGAAACCCAGGTATCTGCGGAAGCATGCGGAGTGTTTCCGCAGCATAATTCGGGCGTATAATCAATATAATAAAAAAATACTTAGTATACACTCAGAAGAGGATTATGCTGCGGAAACCCGAGTACTCACAGCCCCCTCTCGCCAAGGGTTCAGACTCATTATTGCCTCACTGATATCCGCATTTCCGCAGCATCTCCATAAATGCCACAAAAAAGAGCCAGATTGTCAATCAGACCACCAAATGCAGAGCGGAAGTATCCGCAGCATCACCGGGTTTTCCGCATCGTGTGAAGGGTCAAACCAATACCCAGGTGAGGAGTAGCCGCTCTACTCCGGGAGATCAGGCAGGACGAGTTCACGATCTCCCACAGTGGGTAGGCTGGGCTCCTGAAGTGTCCTGCGATCTCGTTCCTGGATCGGACGGTGGCAACCAGCGAGGAAGGGGCACGGGGCCCAGCGAAGGGACCGGTGGAGTCCCCAAAAGAGAAAGAGACTAAATTTTATTCAGATTGTACCTCAGGAGCGGGGGGAGGCGAAGGTATGAAGCAGCCTGATCCAGCAGGGGTGTGTGCATGTGATTATGACTGTGGGTGCAGCTCTGCAGAAACCAGGGGAGTGATTCCCCCACCACGGCCACCGACTGAAGATAGCGAGCGGATCGTTCCTATGCTACCGGTGATCTGTAGAATATGAGATTACCTGCAGCAGGGGACCGGGAGGTTCGAGGTCCTGGTTTTTCAATGAAACAGGGCAACTGGTTATTGATAGACTTGTGCCCGATGATCAATCAAATTCAGAAATACCTTCTGTTCTGATTCAACGGGAGTAAATATGAGACGATATTTACCAGAAATCCGGGTATATTTCTTTCATTTCAGGGAGCCGGACAGTTACCCGCCGGTATGAAGCGGATCTTCCTGAAGTCTGATCAAACGTTTTTGGAGTTCAGAAAGAACCTCTTTATTCTGACGTAATGGCCGGAGTGATCCAAGAAAGGTCTCTGTTCTTATGAGTTCCCAGGTCATGGGGATTCAAGTTCAGCCAGAAGATCATCAATGCCTGATATTTTTCTGATCTTTCCATTTCTGATATCTTCATCACTTCTGGCCAGAGCCTGCATGGTAACCGGGTTTGAAAGGATCTCAATGGTGTCCACAATGGGTTCAAGTTCTTCTTTCGTTACCATATGCTCTTCTATTAAGAGCAGTTTATCATATACTTCCTGAATCGTGACGGCCCCCATAATAATCTACTATATTCTCTCATCCCTAGAGAATTACCCCTTCTGATAGAGAAGTTCAAAGGTCACGAAGAATGGTTATATCTCTGATTATCAGTTAAGGATACCAATACCTGGTTACATACATCCCACCTGATTCAGGCCGGTGGACCTTTTCAGCCGTGCATCGTCCGTGGAAGGAGGCAACCCATGTACCGGGAGAAAAACCTGAACCTCCCCGGATGCTCTGTTCCTCCTGTTTCCAGCAGGCACGAAAACGGACCTCTTCCACATTCCGGATGAGGGGAGACGATGTGAACCGGATGACGAAGATCACATACCCGACCGACCGATGCCAGGTCTGTAATACCCAGGTTGCCTCATATTCGGACCCGGAGAGCAGGATTCAGATCTGTGAAACGTGCTATCAATGGGAGAAGGTCCCGGTCCGGGAGGTGATTATCGTATGAGCCTGGTTTTTGCCTGCCCTTCCGGGGGTATCTCTTCTTTGTCTACACCCGGTGGGCCCTCGCGGCTGGAAGGCCCGGTCCCATCTGATGGGATGTTGAAAGGACATCTGTATGCCTGGACAGTCAGGCTCGGTTTTGTTGCGGTCAGGAGGTTCGGGGAATGTGTCAGGAGTACCGGTCCCTGTGCCCGGAATCCTGCCTGCTGTGCCGGAAGCGTGATAGATGAGTGAGGGGTCATGAGGCTGAAGGAAGCAAATCCGGGCAAAGGCAACAAACCGGGTGATGAGTCACCGGAATAGCCAGGCGGAGTACTACCTGGAGAATAAGGAGGTGATCCAGGAGAAGCGGCGGTCATTACGGGGGAGTGGGTATGGAGGATAATCTCTCCCCTTTCATTGTCCGGGAGATTCCATGGAATCCGTACGAATACTGTAGACGGATGATCGTGAAGGATGGTCTATTGGTGATCTTCATCGATGGGACCGGGAGATTCGAGGTCCCGGTTTCTGAGGTACATTTAGTACTGGCCGGCTTAGGACCGGTCCGGGTGAAGAGTCTTCATGATCCGGCAGGAAAGATGAGTTTATCAGAGACCGGGAAGGGTGTTTGGATAAAGATTCAGGGGAGTGAGTATGTGACCCCGGCAGAACGGGTGAGGAAGGTGATCAGTGGGGAGCATTGGAAGGCAGCGGTGTTTGTGTGGAGGGGAGTAAAAT